>CAUJKL010000759.1 GCA_963204995.1 Planctomycetota bacterium
TGAAACCCTTTCAGGGTTTGAAATCTTTTTGTGAAAGCAACCCAGGGTGCGCTGCGCGACCCTGGGCTATGTTGTTTAACGGCTTCGCCGTACAAGAAAATGTCACAAACCTATCATCGGGTCGTGTAAAAATGTGGGTAACGACAAGGCAGAGTGCCTGTACGCATAACTCGGTCTACCGAATTCTCCGCGCACATACCCAAAACATGACCCGGCGGCGAGCTAGGTCGCCATGACGAAAAGATGTTTACAGCACTGGTCGGGAGACCCCCGCACAACTTACGTCCCGTTCAGTTCGCACCAGCGTTCTTCGGCTTCGGTGAGTTCGCCGGCGATCGCTTCGACTTCGTTGTGTAAACGCATTGCTTCTTTCGGGTCGGTCGCATTTAACAGTTGAGCACTGAGTTCTCGCTTCTGCTCGTCGAGCCGCGCGATCTTGCGTTCGACATTGGTGATCTCTTTACGCAGCTTGCGGTGGTCCTTCTCGGAGAACTCGGGAGCGGACTTCGCAGCCTTGCCGTTCGGCTTGACGGGTATCGAGGTCTTGCGCGCGTTTAACTCGCGCTCGCCGTCGTCGATCTCCTTGTTCATGGCGTAGAGATAAGCGTCGTAATCGCCCATGTAGTTCTTCGCCTGGCCGTCGCGGACTTCGATCACGGACGTGGCGATGCGCTTCATGAAGTGACGATCATGGCTCGTGAACAGCACGGTGCCTTTGTACTTCAGCAGTGCCTCGGCCAAGGATTCGACCGTCTCGACGTCCAAATGGTTGCCCGGTTCGTCGAGCACCAGGACGTTGTAGGTGCCCAGCAGCAAGCCCGCCATGCACAGCCGCGCGCGTTCGCCACCCGACAACACGGAGATCTTTTTGTGGACGTGTGAGTTGCGGAATAGCAGTGCTCCCAACTGGGCCAGGATCTCTTGATTGGTCGTACCGGGGTTGGCCTGATATTCGAGGTATTCGAGAACTGTTTGATCTTTCGGCAGGCTGGTGTAGACATGCTGTGCGTAGGTGCCAATCTCGCAGCCATAGCCCCAACGTACTTCTCCTTTTAGTGGATCGAGCGAACGGACGAGCGAACGTAGCAGTGTTGTCTTGCCTTGACCGTTGTCACCGACAATGGCAGCTCGCGCACCATGCTCGATCTCCAGCACAATCCCCGACGCGACTTCGTGGCCCGGGTAGCCGATGCTCAAATCGATACAGCGAAGCGCCGACCCATGGCGCGGTTCCACGATCGGCGCACGAATGCGGGCCGTCGGAAGATCGACTTCGATCTCGGTGGTCTTGAGGCGATCCAGTTGCTTCTGTTTCGAGCGGGCTTGGCTCGCGGTGTTGGCACCGGCTCGATTCTTGTCGATGAAGCGTTGCAGTTGCTTCTGCTTGGCTTGAACCGTTGCATTGACGCGGAGGTCGTGCTCGCGGCGTTCTTCTTGAAATTCGAGAAAGGCGTCGATCTTGCCCGGATACATCGTCAGTTTGCCGCGCGTGATATCCAGCGTGTGCGTGCAAGTCGCTTTCAGAAACGCCCGGTCGTGCGACACGATCAAACAGGCTTCGCGAAACCCACGGAGGAAGTGTTCGAGCAGAATCTGAGTTCTCACGTCGAGAAAGTTCGTCGGCTCGTCCAGCAACAGGAGATTGGGCTCGTGCAGCAGCAGCGCCGCCAGCTTCACGCGTGTTTGCCAACCGCCCGATAGCTCCGACACGGGGCCTTCGAGATAGGCACCCTTCAATTCAAATTGACCCGCCACTTCCCCGCACTTCCAGTCCGGCTGACCGCTGTCCCGCATCAGGAAGTCCAGCGCCGACTCGCCGGGCAGGAACGGGTCGTGTTGACGAAGGTAGCCAACGCGGAGGTTCGGATGTGGCAGAATCTCGCCCGCATCGAGTTCTTCTTCGCCGAGCAAAATACGCAGGAGGGTCGATTTGCCGGCTCCATTCCGACCGACGAACCCGACTTTGACGTCCTCGATCAGCGTCGCATCGGCTCCATCAAGCAACACTTGATCGCCGTAACTCTTGTGGACACCTTGGATTTGCAGCAATACAGCCATATCTTCTCGTCATTCCTCAACTTGGTTACGTTACGCCGATATTAAGAATAGGACGAGAAGTGGTAAAGGGCAGCCGGGGCGGGAGCATTGCCCCGTGATTCATCGACCCGGAGCGGTTATGATGGAATGCACACTCCCGCCGAAACCAGCCCGCCTTCGTGCTATGAACGGATACAACCTCTTGATGTCCTGGAATCGAAATCGACGCAGCGAGTATTGGGCAGGTGCGACATCTGTCCTGATTTTCCTCGCTGTGGTGCCCCTGTGCGTTGCCGACGACCGGCCCGCAGACGCCGCGACCGTTCACTTTGAACAACACATTCGCCCTCTGCTGGTAACGAAGTGTCTGAAGTGTCACGGTGAAAAGAAGCAAGAAGGCAAGTTGCGGCTTGATTCACGCGAGGCGATGCTCCAGGGGGGCGAGAGCGGGCCGAGCATCGTGCCCGGCGAGATTTCCGAAAGCTTGCTGATCGAAGCGATCAAGTACGAAAGCTTCGAAATGCCGCCGACCGAGCAATTGTCCGTGAAAGAGATCGGACAGTTCGAGCAATGGATCGCGACCGGAGCGGTCTGGCCAGAGAATGCTGGCACGCTGCGAGAAGAGTCGGGCCTGATTGCTGCTGCGGATCGCGAGTGGTGGGCGTTTCAGCCACTGGCCAAGCCGCAAGTTCCCGTCGACGAGAACGATCGTTGGTCGCGAAACGAGATCGATCGATTTGTCTTCGCTCGATTGACCGAGCAGGGGATGCAGGCGGCACCGCCAGCCGACCGAAACACGCTCGTGCGACGGCTCTATTTCGACTTGCTTGGCTTGCCGCCAACTCCCAGCGAGATCGATGCGTTCGTCAATGACGAGTCGCCCGAGGCTTGGGGGAAGCTGATCGATCGACTGCTGGACGACGAGCGATACGGAGAGCACTGGGCGCGATACTGGCTGGATCTCGTTCGCTTTGCCGAGTCAGACGGCTGGAACCAAGATGCCTTTCGTCCGCATCTGTGGCGGTATCGCGATTATGTAGTGAACTCTTTCAATTCCGACAAACCGTATCCCGAGTTCGTGCGCCAACAGTTGGCGGGCGACGAGATTCAGGAGGACAATCCAGAACACTTAGCCGCAGCAGGCTACTTGCGGTTGGGCATCTACGAATACAACCAACGCGATGCACGAGGGCATTGGAACGACATCATGAACGAGATGACGGACGTCACGGCCGATGTCTTTCTCGGCATGGGAATGGCTTGCGCGCGTTGCCACGATCACAAATTCGATCCGCTGCTGCAGGTCGACTACTTCAAACTGCGAGCCTTCTTTGAACCGATCAGCTGGCGCGATGACATCATCGGCGCGACGCAGGCCGAGCAAGCGGAATATCAAAAGCAGCTCGCCGTGTGGGAAGACGCGACGAAAGCGATTCGCGAGCAAATCGATGCCTTGATCAAGCCGTATCACGATCGCAAATGGAAATCGACTGCCGAAAAGTTTCCGCTCGACATTCAAGCCTGCTTCTATAAGCCCGTTGAACAACGGACGTCGTGGGAGCATCAGATGGCGTATCTGGTCACTCGACAATTCTACGATGAGGGTGGCGGGCCCCTGAGTGGACTAAAGAAGGAAGACAAGGAAAAGTACGACGCGTTAAACAAGGAACTAGCCGCGTTTGACAACATCAAACCGCCGCCGCTCCCCCAGCTGACAACGGCCACGGATTTTTCCGGCTCGCCGGCACCGACGATCGTTCCCGACTCGGGCGACGAAACGCCAATCGAACCCGGTTTTCTTGCGGTTTTGTCCGAGCAACCCGTCGGCGAGCGACCGCACTTCCCGGATCTGCCACAGTCCACCGGCCGCCGCACCGCCCTGGCCGAGTGGATCGGACGTGCCGACAACCCGCTGACGACTCGCGTGATTGTCAATCGGATTTGGCAGGAGCACTTCGGTCAAGGAATCGTGTCGACGGCGAACGACTTCGGACATCTGGGGCAATTGCCGACTCACCCTGAGTTGCTCGATTGGTTGACCGTGACGTTTGTCGAGGACGGTTGGAGCATGAAGCGCCTGCACAAGCGAATCCTGATGTCGGCGACGTGGCAACAGTCGGCGTATCATCCTCAAGCCGCTGAATACCAAGAGAAGGATCCCGCCGAGCATCTGTTGTGGCGTGCGAGAGTCCGTCGTTTGAAAGCCGAGCAGATTCGCGATGCCATGTTGTCCATTAGTGGCGAGCTTCAATCACACGTGGGCGGACCAAGTGTCGACGCCAAGACGCCTCGACGAGCCCTGTATGTGAAGAGCTATCGCAATACGCCCGATTCCTTCCTGGCGGCCTTTGACACTGCCAATGGCTTGAAGAGCGTCGCCGAACGAAACAGCACCACGACGCCGACGCAGTCATTGATGATGATTAATGGTGAGTATTCGCTAACGCGGGCAACCAAGCTGGCCGAGCAACTCACAACGGATCAATTCGCGACACCCGACGAGTTGTTGCGACACGCATTTCGACTCGCCTGGGGACGCTCTCCCTCGGAATCAGAATTGTCTAGTGCGCACCGCTTTATCGAGGCTGCCACCGCGGAAGATCACTGGACGTTCGATCGTGACCGACTCGTCGACTTTTGCCATGTGCTGCTTAATTCTAATGAGTTTTTATATGTGGACTAACCAACAAATCAGCCGACCGACCGTCTCGCGCCGCCAAATGCTCCAGCAATCCGGGGTCGGATTCGGTGCGCTCGCTCTGAATTGGATGCTGCACCAGGAAGCCTCTGCTTCGTTAGCAACGCGAGGTGTTCACCATGCACCCCGCGCGAAGAGTGTGATCTGGTTATTCATGGAAGGTGGTCCGAGTCATCTCGACTTGGTCGACCCAAAACCGTTACTGAACAAATTGTCCGGCCAGCCGCTGCCGTCGGGCTTCAAGGAGCCAATCACGGCGATGGGCGAGAAAGGTGCGGCATTGCTGGCGGCACCGCGAACGTGGAAACAACATGGCGAGAGTGGGATGTGGGCCACCGAGTGGATTCCGAACATCGGCGAATGCATGGACGATATCGCCGTGATTCGCTCGTGTTGGACCAACGGCATCAACCATGCCGGCGGTGTTTGCCAGATGAACACCTGCATCAACGTGGCAGGCCGACCTTCGCTCGGGTCGTGGGTAAACTATGGGCTGGGCACGGCTAACGACAACTTGCCTTCGTTCGTCGTGATGTGTGATAGTTCCGGCAATCCGGTCAACGGGCCTCGCAATTGGGGCAGCGGCTTCATGCCGGCAACGCATCAAGGCGTTCGCATCGACGGTGCCAGCGACGAACCGATCGCGAACTTGAATCTGCCGAAGGGTTATTCGCAGGATCGCCAACAAGAAAAACTATCGCTGCTTCAGCAATTCAATCAGTCGCACGCTGCAACTCGCTCGCAACAAAGTGAGCTGGAAGCTCGCATCGAGAGCTACGAGCTCGCGTTTCGTATGCAGGCTCAAGCGCCGGCGGCGGTCGATCTCGCTCAAGAGACGGCAGCGACGCAGCAGATGTACGGGCTCGATAAGAAGGAAACCGAGACATTCGGTCGCAACTGTCTCATGGCGCGGCGGTTGGTCGAACGCGGAGTTCGCTTTGTGCAGCTTTACAGTGGAACGGGGAGCAAGTGGGATTCGCATTCGGCGATCGAGGCGAATCATTCGCGATTGTGCAGATCGATGGACAAACCGGTCGCGGGGTTATTGAAAGACCTCAAGCAACGCGGGCTGCTGGACGAGACGCTGGTGATTTGGGGCGGCGAGTTTGGTCGCACGCCGATGAGCGAAAAGGGCGACGGGCGCGATCATAATCCGACCGGCTTCTCGATCTGGATGGCCGGTGGAGGCGTCAAAGGTGGCCAGACGATCGGTGCTACCGATGATCTTGGGCTCTACGCTGTCGAGGACAAAATGCACGTCCGCGACATCCACGCCTCGATTCTGTGGCTGATGGGCTTGAACAACATGACGCTGACCTACGACCACAAAGGTCGTCCCGAACGTCCGACGATCAACGAAGGGGCGTTCAACCGGAAGCTGATTGCATGAATCAGCGAAGCGATTATGGACTGCGGTGATATGGACTGCGGTGACTTGTCACCGCTTTCCCATTTTGTGCCTCAGCCGCTCTCGAACGCCCTGTCGACCCGTCGTGCCAAGGCAAAAGCGGCTCCGCCGCAAACGAAAGCTACGACAAGTCGCAGCAGTCCAAAAAAAGTCGCAGCAGTCCAAATGTGCCGACCTAGAATTCGCGAAAGTCTTGCGTAGCGGGCATTTACACACTTGCGGTTGCATGGCTAAAATACTCGGTTTCTCTGCTCGGAGCAAGGCTCGGAGGAGAGTGCGTAAGTCCTTTGGACTAAAGAGATAAAGCGGCCTGATGTTCGAATCGCTCCAAGACGGTATGCGTTCCGCGATGAAGTCCTTGCGCGGCAAGGGCAAGTTGACGGAAGCAAATATGCGCGATGGCTTGGCGATCGTCGAGCAGTCGCTGCTCGAAGCGGATGTCAGTTACGACGTCGTAAAACACTTCATGGCGGCGGTTTCGGAGCAGGCGCTGGGACGTCGCGTCTTGCTCTCGCTCGACCCCAGCCAGGAAGTCGTCGGCATTGTTCGTGACGAGCTGATCAATATTCTGGGGCCGGTCGATCCATCGCTGCATTTGCGCGGTGAGCTGACAATCGTCATGCTGTGCGGTTTGCAGGGGTCAGGTAAAACGACGACCTGCGGCAAACTCGCACAACTGCTGTTGAGCAACAAGGTGAAGCCGATGCTCGTCGCGGCGGACCTGCAGCGTCCGGCGGCGATTGACCAGTTGCATGTGATCGGCGAGCAGTTGGGTGTGCCGGTCTATTCGGACAAAGGTTCGCAAGACCCAGTCAAAGTTTGTCAGGATGCCGTCAAGAAGGCCAAGCAGGAAGGTGTCCAGGTTGTCATTCTCGACACCGCCGGGCGATTGGCGATCGACGAAGAATTGATGGAGCAGCTCAAGCGAATCGATTCGCGAGTGAGCCCGGATCAAGTTTACTTCGTTGTCGATGGCATGACCGGTCAGGACGCCGTGAACAGCGCCAGTGCGTTCAACGAAGCGTTGGAGCTAGACGGCGTCATTATGACGAAGCTTGATGGCGACACTCGCGGCGGCGCGTTGATGTCGGTCAAGCATGTTACCGGCGTGCCGATCAAGTTCATCGGAACCGGCGAGCATCTCGACGCCTTGGAGCCTTTCCGGCCCGAAGGGATGGCGAGTCGGATCCTCGGGCTGGGCGATATTGTCGGCCTGGTCGATCAGGTTCGTCAGGTGGTCGACGAAAAGCAGCAGCTGGAGCTGGAAGAGAAGATTAAAGCGGGCGAGTTTACGCTCGATGACTTCAAAACACAGCTAGAGCACTTTTCCAAGCCCGGCTTGATGCAGAAGATGCTGGCGCTGATGCCCGGTATGGGCGACCTCTCGAAGATGATGGGCGACGTGGACGCCGAAGCCGACTCCAAGCGTCTGATCGGCATCATAAATTCGATGACCAAAGTCGAACGCCGCAATCCCAAGATAATCGATCCCAGTCGTCGCAATCGCATTGCAGCGGGTGCTGGGGTGCAGACCACCGAGGTGAATCAACTCGTCAAGCAATACGACATGATGGCCCCGATCATGAAGAGCATGGCGGGGAAGGGGATGGCTGGGCGGATGCAAGCCATTCGCGAGTTGCAGCAAAGCGGTGCCCTCGCTCCCGGCGGCGGCATGATGAAGCCGAAGGGTAATACCGGCAAGCGATTGTCGCCCAAAGAAAGGGCCAAGCTGAAAAAGCAGCGCGATCGTGAAATACGGCGTGCGAAGCGTCAAGGTCGCGGAGGCGGAGGCGATTTCGAGGGCGGAAGTCCAAGTAAGCGTTAAGCAAACCAATTGCAGGGTGGGTTTGGCCCACCATTGAATAAGATGTGTGTCGGTGGGAAATGCCCGCCTTACTAAGAACAGAACTAAGGAGATTTCATGGCAGTTCGACTTCGTATGAAAAAGATGGGTCGCAAGCACCAACCGTTCTTCCGCGTTGTCGCGGTCGATCAGCGTGCCGCGCGCGATGGAAAAGTAATCGAATACCTTGGCCATTACGATCCGTTGGTCAAGGAGACGGACGCTCGTGCGTTGTTGAACGCGGAACGGATTGATTATTGGTTGAGCGTCGGTGCTCAGCCCAGCGACAAGGTGGGAGTGTTGATCAAGAAGTATGGCACCAACGGCACACACCTTGAACAGCAACGCGCTGCGATCGAGCGAGTGCAAACCACCAAGCCAATGGCTCCTCCGGCTGTCGCCATTCCCAAGCCCAAGGCTCCAGAGCCCGTTGTGGAAGCTGCCCCAGAGGCAAGCGCTGAAGCAAGCGCTGAAGCAACCGACGAAGCGGCAAGCCCCGAACAGACGACGGAATAGATGCGATTCGACGTGCTAACTTTGTTTCCGGATATCTTCACCGGGTATCTGAGCCAAAGTTTGCTCAACAAGGCGATCGACCGCGACTTGGTGCATGTTGATGTCCACGACATGCGTCGCTGGTCAACTGACAAGCATCAGAAAGTAGATGATCGACCGTACGGTGGCGGACCTGGCATGGTGCTGTGTGTCAAACCGGTGGTCGAAAGTGTTGAAGATATTCAAAAGGCGGGTAACACCCCCGGACGCGTCGTCCTGTTGACGCCACAGGGTCGCCAGTTGAACCAGAAAGTTATCGAGGAACTTGCCCAAGAAGAACGATTGTTGCTGCTGTGTGGTCGATACGAAGGGTTCGATCAACGCGTGACCGACATCCTGCAACCCGATGAAATCTCGATTGGCGATTTCGTCTTGAATGGCGGTGAGGTCGCGGCGATGGTTGTGATCGACTCCGTGATTCGTTTGATACCGGGAGTACTCGGTGACGAAACGAGCGCAGTAGACGATTCATTTTCGGAAGGCAATCGACATTTGGAGTTTGCACAGTACACGAGACCTCGAGATTTTCGCGGTCATGTTGTGCCCGAGGTGCTGTTAGGTGGGAATCACGAAGAGATTGCTCGCTGGCGACGCGAGCAGAGTTATCTGAAGACACGCGAGCGGCGTGCCGACTTGTTGGATGAATGATTAACGTAGCCGGATTCGTGAGCGTCCGGGATTCTAGAAGTCTCACGACTTCTGCTACAGAGAATAAACAACCGATCGAAGCGAAAGGGTCAAGTCATGAGTCAGAACATTATGAATCTGGTGGAAAAATCCAGTTTGCGAGCCGATCCGCTGGTGTTTCATATCGGCGACACGGTGGATGTCCACACGAAGATTTTGGAAGGCAACAAGGAGCGGATTCAGGTGTTTAGTGGCACGGTTATCGCTCGCAGCGGTGGCGGTGCTCGCGAAATGTTTACCGTTCGCCGCATCGTCGCCGGTGAAGGCGTCGAACGCAAGTTCCCAGTGAACTCGCCGCGAATTGCCAAGGTGGAGGTGAAGCGTTCGAGCGTCGTGCGTCGCGCCAAGTTGTACTTCCTTCGCGATCGCGTCGGCAAGGCAGTGCGTCTCAAGGAACGACGCCGCTAATTCTTCGGCCTACTCGAGTCGAAATGACATGTTGTGGCTCCGGCAACTCCGCGACCGTGTGCAGAGCTGGTCAGCACCAGCGCCGCTTGGTGTGCGAGGCGAGCAGGCCGCGATACGGTTCCTGAAACGCCTGGGCTATATCGTTGTCGCACATGGCGAGCGAGATCGGATCGGTGAGATCGATCTCGTCGCCGTGGATGGGAAGACGATCGTGTTCGTCGAAGTCAAGACGCGGGCTTCGCACGATCGAGGCCATCCCGCCGAAGCCGTCGATCAAGACAAGCAGCGCCGCCTGACTCGCGTGGCGTTAAGCTTTCTGCGGCGCCACGACCTTCTCGAATACAGCGCTCGCTTCGATGTCATTGCCATCACGTGGCCCGCGAATCAGAAGCAGCCAGCCGTCGAACACATCAAGAACGCCTTCGAGGCGGTTGGCACCGGGCAGATGTTCAGCTGAACTGTACGATGGCCTTCCAAGGCCGTCGATCATCCGCGTCGCTTCACGACAGCCTTGGAAGGCCATCGAACAAACGAGAAAACGCCCCCGCAAAGTTGAGACCTTGCAGGGGCGTTCGGATTCTTGTCGTCAGCAGACATCGCTTAGTGGCGATCTTTGAAGTCGAGCTGCCACCAGCCGTCATCCCATTCGAGTGTCACTTTCCGCCAGCCCAGTGGGACTTGCGGATAAGGATAGAAGGGACCGATGTAAGGCCAAGCCTGAGCTGAGTATTGCTTTGGATAAGTCACAGCACCATAGTTCGGATGAGCTGCGTAGCTCGGCCAAGCGTAACCTGGCAGCTGCGGATGATCGTAACGAGCGGGTGCAACTCCGACGCCGTGACCGCCCATCATCGGAACTGGTTGTCCGCCAGGCTGCATCTGGTTGTAACTCACCGGGCGAGCTGGAGCAAAGGCCATCGGCGTTTGCAGCTGGTTGACCGGCTGATACATTTGCTGCGGCTGGTTGTACATTTGCTGCGGCTGGTTGCCACCCACGTTGACCAGCGCCCAACCAGCAACTTGACTGTTGGGGTTGGTCGGCATGTACGACATGCCGCTGGGCAGTTGTCCCGCCGCTTGAGCTTGTTGAGCCGGAGCAGCTTGTTGAGCTGGAGCGACTTGTGGTGCCAAAGCCGGACGCAGTGGCTGAAGTCCTTGGGGTTCGACTGGAACCGACGGATCAGGATGATTCGGGTGGGCCACCAATTGTACCGTCGCTTCCCTCTGAGGATTCGACAGGCTCAAATCATTTACGACCTGCTTGACATCCGGCACGTACCGAGCCATGTCGAGAGCCAAGGTTCGCTGCTGTTCGTCGGCGACGTAGCCCGACATCCATACGATACCGTTGTCGACCTGAACGTCGATACCGAAATCTCGCAAGACGCCTAATTCCTTTTGTTTCGCCAATCGAGCCAGGATTTCATCGGTAATCGCCTGCGATTTGTCATCCTTCGTGGCGGACTTCGCAGCTTCTGGTTCGCGTGTCGCGATCGGTGCTACTTCGACCTGACGGCGAGAAGTCGCTGGTGCCGAAGTTGCTGGTGCCGAAGTAGTTTTCACGACCGCTTTCCGAACCGCCGCTGTCGGTTCCTCACGATCTGTCTTGATGGACAGTTCGTTAACGACCTGCTTTACGCCGGGGATGCGGCGAGCGATCTCGATCACCGTGTGCTGCTGCTCTTCGGAAGCCATCTGCCCTTTGAGCCACAGCGTTCCTTTGTCGACTTGGATATCGATTCCGAATCGTTCCAAGTTTCCGGCTCGCTGCTCTTCCCGTAATTTGGCGGAGAGAGCTTGAGCAATGCGTCGCGACTCCTCCTGCCCGCCGTCAACCGCTTCTTCGGAAGAAGCGAGCTGAGTCGTCGACTCACCAGACTGGACCGATTCAGCTGGTGTCGTGGCGAGTATCTGAGCTTGGTTGACACTTTGGCTCGAAGTCGCCACCGCTTCCGCTTCGCTGGATTCTGGCGTGCGGAGCTCAATCTGATTAAAAACTTTTTCCACACCTTCGACACGTCTCGCGATATCTAACGCGATCCGTTCTTGCTCAGGTGCGGAAACGTACCCTTTGAGCCAAACGGCTCCGTTATCGACTTGCAGATCAATATTGAAGCCTTGCAGTTCGCCAGCGGCTTTGCGCTGTTTGAGGCTTCGTACGATTTGCTCCGCGATTTGGCGATCGTTGGCGCTGGCACCAAATGGCGCGAGCACAGTGGCGATCAGCGCCAAAGTCACAAAGAAACGTCGCATGGTTCCCCCTCCTGAGGTCATGTAGTGTGTGCGCTTGCGTTCTGCGGTCCTGTCGAACGGGGCACGTCGAGTTCTGGGCGAGACGTGTCGGCTTCAACCGGGTTCCTGCAATGCGGGAAAGTGCCTAGCAGTAATTGATCGGTTACCGATCGTGCCGACGGAAAGTTTTTTTCCGATTTTAAGGGTCTTCGCGAAGAAACCTTCTGTAACTTCTGAGAGGCCTGTGAAACGGGGTTGAGATTTCCGATTAGCAATCGCTTACACCACTCGTTTGAGCTACTTAGCCAGGTCAGCCGAGCCGCGATAGTGTTCTTGGGGGTGGCTGGGGCTGAGTCTGCGAAGCCCCGGCTTTGCATAAGCCGAAAAACCCGCCGTGGCGTCCCAGACTCGGCCACAGCCACCACCGAAAAACAGCCGTGGCGTCGCAGACTCCGCCACAGCCACCACATCCGCGAAGTTGACAGGTGGCCCTTACGACGAGTAATGTTGTAGGTAGGTGTTTGCCAGATCCAGCCAGCTAATGTAACTAGAATAGAAATTGCCTCGCGGTTCTCGCGCGGCAATTATAATATTGAAGTTCACGGGTCAGTACCGTGGGGTCGTTCCATTCGATCACGTTGCCTGTGATCGAAGCCCGCTGCTAGCGGGTTTGAATCGGAGAGAGAAGCCATGTCAAAGCGTTCAGCCGTCTTGCACTTCGCGATTGCCTCGGCGTTCGTGATCACGGGACATCAAGCATTTGGGCAAGCGGCCCCTGCTGCCGGTGCTGCGGGGAAACCCGCGTACAGTGAACTCCCAGTCAACCCGAAGTACCACCTGCTTCCACCTGAGGTCGTAGCCGAGAACGAAGCTGCGGCCACCGAGAATGCGCAAAAGTCTCGAGACCAAACCTTGGCGTCCAATAATGCGCGCAAAGTGCTACTTAATCAAATCCCGTTCGACGATGCTGGCAAGAAGTTAGTGGACGAGTGGTACAAGACGTATCTCTTGCCGAGTTTCACCCTCAAAGAAAATATCGGCAAACTGCCGGAGATGCGGAACGATTTGGTGAGCAAAGACCTGCGTTCCGCTAAACAGCCTGCGGCGGTCACTTACGTTCGTGGGCTCGTGATGACGTATATGAAGGCGTTTGCGCAGAGCCCAGGGACTTACAACTTCCATCCCGCAGTTCGCTACAACGCGATGTTGGTGATCGGGGATCTTAACGTCGTCGAATATGGTGCTCGCTATGCCAACGGACAGAAGGCGATGGTTCCCGAGCCGCTGCCCGAGGCGCTCGATTTGCTGATCGCCGAGTACAAGAGTCCAACGCAGATCGATGCCGTCCGCGTGGCTGCTCTCGTCGGACTGGACCGCCATGTCAAACTCGATTTGGGTCGGCCTGTGGAAGGCCGCATTCCCGGCCCCAAGAAGAAGGTTATCTTCGACGAGATGCTCGCGCTCTTAAATGCGGCCCCACCTGCAACTCGTTCTCCAGAGGGCCATACTTGGATGCAGCGTCGCGCGATCGACATTCTGGCGGCCATGGGCGTGGTGGGGCTCTATCCTGAAGTGTCAGCGGCACTCGGAAAAATCGCAGCCGATAAGGGCGCTCCGATGTCATTGCGATGCACTGCATCCGAGGCGCTCGCTCAGTGGCCGCAAGGCAACAATAAAGTTGACGCCACCGCCGTCTCGAAAAACCTTGGCCTAATCGCTGTGAAAGCGTGCCAAGACGAGCTCGATCGGATTGCCGCTCTTGTAAAACAAGAAGAGGAGATGAAGCAACTGCGCGAGCTAATCAAGAAACCCAACCCCGCCGCAACCGGACAGTTCGGTTCTATGCCAGGTAGCGCAGGAGGCGCCGGTGGAGAAATGATGATGATGGAAGGTATGTATGGCGATGCCGCAGGGATGGCCGACCCAAGTGGCAGCATGATGGGCGGGAGTGGTGAAATGGAGATGTACGGGATGATGGGGATGGGGGGATACGGTGGTATGCCAGGGAGTCCCACTGCCGTCCCGACAGATCCCAGGATTGTCTGGTCGCAACGTCGCCTAAAATATCAATTAACTTGTGTAAAACGCGGCCTCAGCGGAATGGCGATTGCCGGAAAGGCGAGCCCACACGAGAAGGTAGTGGCCCAAATTACGAAGGCTGTGGAGGCAGCGCTCGTGCTCACCGACCCGCCGCCAGAGAAGCCCGATCTGACGGGGTTAACCGAATCAATTCAAAAGGGATTGAACGGACTGGCCTTTCTTGCACCAGAAGCGGCGGTGATCGACGTCGAACCGGTGACGGGACTACCGCCCGGTGCCGAACCCGTGGCACCAGCGGCCCCTCCCTCTACGCCGGCACCAGCAGGCGGCCCGGGAATTCCACCAGCAACAGAAGCCGCCCCAGGCGATGCTCCGCCTGGCGTTTAGCGGTTTGGAGGGTATTTCCAAATTGGGAAACGGGGTAGCTGGAGGGCTACCCCGTCTCGCATCACTTCGCGGGGTGGAACACTCCAACCGGTACACCGCTACTGTAAGAGATCACGAACCGGCCGTTGGAAGTTTCATATCGGATATCTTCGCGACGATCAAAATCACTCGGCGTTGCTCGGCGCAGGGCTTGAGGACTGTCGGGAGCCAGGTATTTTTCCGCGACGCGGAAAACAATCTCCGTACGATTGCCCAGCGAATGGCCCGTGCTGGTGAAGATACTGCCGTCCAGTTTGTCTTTGTCAATGAAGTGCGATTCGACATCCAACCCGGCCGACTGCATGTTGGCGACCATTTCGCGAGCGTCTTCGAACGGGCAGGTCGTGTCGTCTACGCCGTGAACGACGATGATCTTGCTGGTGGGCTGATGTGACTTCAAGGTCGCCAGGTGTTGCGGATTTCCGACGAAACGAAGTTCCTGTTCATCTGGGGACAAGTAGCTCGCACTTTTCGCGTCTTGGCTCCACCGAGCGTTCAAGCCGCTACCGCCAGGCAGTCCGAAGGCGATGTCGTCGCTCAACTTCTTCATCCCGCACATGTCGATGACGCACGCGAAACTGCGTGGGGCGAGCTTGTTTGCCATCAACGTGACGTTGCCGCCACCTGATCCGCCGGTGCAAAACAAACGGCTGTCGTCGTAATCTCGCTCCGCTTGCTTCAATCCAATTCGGACATAAGCCAGCGCTCGGAGCGCGTCGAGCGACTGTAAGTATCCGAAGTCGTACGGTTCTGGATCTTCGATCGATGCCTTTTTTCCGCTCTGCAGATAATTGACACACACCGCGACAACATTGAGCCGGTCGGCCAATGATTGCGGGCTGGCTGTGCCGACGCAATCTTCGCCACCCCAGTTGTGTAACGTAAGCATGATTCCGGTTTGTCGATTGACGTTTTCCAACTTGCCGCCGGGAAAGAAAATCGAGGTGCGGACAGATCGGGGGCCTGGGCGATGCGGCCACGACTGAGCCGGGACGAAAACGTGATCGTTGCGAGTCGGCAATTTGTTGCGGGCACCTTGCCAGTCGCGATAGTGCTCGGCGACCCAAGTCGCAATGATTTCCTGCTCCGAGCGAGTGTCGTCCGGCAGATGCTCGATAAACTGCACATCTTTACCAACGGCAATTTGCCTTGCGAAAGTAGCGTTTGCTCGCGCCTCCTCGGGAATGTCGTTTGCGATCTTCGGCAGCACCGGCACGACATCCCACGGTCGACCGGCAAATTGAAAGCTCCAATTGAGAACCCATTCGTAGTCGCGAATAAAGGACTCCTTGTCGGGCGATTGCACGTCGGCCGGAACGGCTGGCACGACCAAATCGGGTTGCCTGCCACGGATCTGTTTCGCCCAGGCCGAGATCTCGGCGAGGTTCTGTCCTGCGACCGGCCAATTGATGATTTCGATCTGAGCGTCTGGAAAATGCGTGCGGAGGACAGCGGGGATGATCTCATCGTATGGGGCCGATGCGATTAACTTGATGGATTTCTTCGCTTCGAGTTGGTCGAACGTGTGGTGCAACGCATCGCCAAGCGGCGGAGTGTCGTCCAAAGTAATCGCTTGGCCAGTGACTGCCGTTGTGATGAGTTCGGCAAAACGCTTGTGTCCGTTCATATTTGGGTGAATCGTGTCGCTCATCATTAGCATCCAGCGATCTAAATCGTCGGCTCGCAGTTGCTGCCATGCCGCGAAACAATCCACCACTGGCAGATTCAACTCGGCGGCGAGTTCGCGTACGGCTTGCGAGTATTCGGCCAGGCGATTGTTCGGTCGATCCGGATTGTCGTAAACCGAATTGGGAGTGCAAAGCACTACTGCGGCACCGCCGTCCAGAGAGCGTCGAGATATCGTCCGAGTGTTCTCGCGGAATTGGTCGAGCGGCACTCGCGTCACGTCATTCATGCCGAACATGACAACGACGAGATGCGGTTGCTTGGCCAGCACGTCGCTCTCGATACGCGCCAACGCGTTGACCGTCGTGTGCCCACTGATGCCAGCGTTTACCATTTCGATGTTGGCTCGCGGATTGGCCTTTTGCAATGCCAGCCCCAACATCTCGCACCAAGCACGCTCGCCTCCGGTGTGATAGTACGCTCCTGTAATGCTATCTCCGAAACAGACGATGCGCGTCGGCTGTCCGGTCGTCAGCCGCTGCCTTACGTCGTCGATGGAGGTCTCCGCCGCCGAGGCGACTACTGCGATAAACAAAATTCCCAAGTTCAAGGCAATCATGCGTGTCATGTCAGATCTTTCACTGAAAACAGTCGGACGTACTCGAAGACGCGTGGAGAGCGCACCTTTCTCAGAAATAGCAACGCTCGCATCGAACGGCGGAGCCTCCATCGCCTCGCAGTTGGTTCGGATTCTA
>CAUJKL010000760.1 GCA_963204995.1 Planctomycetota bacterium
CCCCGATAGGGGCGACATAGCGCACTGCGCGCCCACTGTGTCGCCCCTATCGGGGCTTAGGGCAAGTTGAATGCTCGTTACCGGGGCTTTACAGCCCCGGCAGGAGTTGTGTCAGCCCTATCGGGCTTGTCACACCAATCACGAAGAGACGGTTTAGAGATGGTGAAAGGCTGTCGCATATATCGGGAATCTATTTCGGGACTGTTCCCAAGCATCAGGCGCGAAATATTTTCGGGAAGCGTGAACACGACTTGAAAGTCGTTGTAGGCTGGGGCGCGACCCAGCCTACACAGCTTTTCCGATTCCAGAACACGCCCGATCCGCCGCGCGGGTTGACCGCCTCGTTAGGCCATTCATTTCTGATTTTGGTCAGTGGAAATGCGAACGTTCCCGATGACCTCATGCCCTTTGTGGAACAGCGGTGCGAGATCATGGCGTTCGTATCCGAGATCTTGTTCGTCGGCTTCGGCGGTAAGGACTCCTGAAAAGGTTAGCAAATAAAACCGGACTCGACCGACGTTTGGAGTGGGAAATGTAGTCGTGGGAAGCATATGGCTGTGAAAGTGTTGCGCCATCGCAATAAGCCCGGACGTTGCCTGCGCAACCGGCGCGTGTTCCCCCGCGCCAATCACACCGCCACCATTACTGAAGTAAAGGCTTGTTGTTCGGTCCGCCAATGAAACCAGCGTAACCGTCGCTTCTGGATATCCGGTTTCCATCAATACGCCCCACACGACTGGCATCTCAGAAGTTGGTGAAATGCCAATATCGCTGGCCTTGACTGACAGAACTTGGTTTCGCAGTCCTGAGTACACGTCCTGTGACGGTGGCTGTGGTTTCGTTTTTTTGAACCAACCGAACGCCATGAAAGATACTCCTATCGCGACGATGATTACAGCGGCACCAGCGTACAGACTCACGAGTCGATGACTAAGGACTATTTGGCCCAACGACCAGCGTAACCGCGCAGGTATCAGCGACGCTGAATTCAGAAACCGCGTGGTCGTCCGCTCCGGTTGACGCAATTGTTAGCCACGTTTTTTGAACTACAGAAGATCTGTGAATTCCTCGACGGTCAGACCTGCCTGCCGGATGATCGCTCGCAAAGTCCCTTTGGCAACTTCCGCATGATCTGGAACAGTCAAGCGTCGGTGAGGCGGCGACTGCTGTCGGAGAATCATGTGGCTGCCGCGCTGTCGATCAAACACGTAATCGATCTTACCAAGTGCTTTGACAACTTCGCGGCCCGAAACGACGGGCAAGGAACTCACGGGGTGACCTCAACAACCTCTTCAGTAATCGAGGGTGGAATCGGATCACCGTGGGCCGTCAAGCTTTCGACGTAACCAGCAATCGCTTCTTTGATGTTGTTGATTGCCTCGGTCCGCGTTCGGCCTTGTGAAATGCACCCCGGTAACGACGAAACCTCAGCGACATAGACTCCGTCCTCATCCTGTTCAATCAGTACCCGATAACGCATGACTGTTCCTTTGACGTGTGTTTCAGAGCCTGTAGACGATGCGAGTTTCACGCTTCCGCAGCATCAATCTTAAGCATTAGCTGTTCGGCGTTGAAGTGGGCAATTGCCGCGTAAACCGCGTTTCCAATTCCGAATGTAAACCAGAACGTGAGAAGAAACCAAAGCAGATGTCCGGACAAATCAAACGGGTCAGACAAATCAAACGGGTCAGGACTCATTGTTGGACAAATCAAACGGGTCAGGACTCATTGTTGAGACGTTGATTCAAGAAGCGAACCTGGGGACGGTGACGAGGGCGCAACGTAGATTCCAAACCTAGCCGCTTTCCGCTCGATTCGATCCACGACGACTCTCCGTAAGGGCCACTTCGCTTCGCCGAGGTCTGGATGGCGGCTAGTTCGCTTGCCCTGAGTGGCTCGTTAACCCGCTCGACCCATCCAGGCAGGCGTTGCAAGGCCAGAGAGAGATAGTGGCGCGGGATCAGGTTTCACCTTCTGTAACCAACGTGGGTAAAGCCGGGAATGTCTCGGTCTGCCGCTGGTTGTGTCCAAGCCGAGACTCGGATATTTTTAGTATTCATCGCCCGCCGACCGTTTCCCCCAAAACAACCCTGCTCGTCCATTCAGCCCGTCCCTACAGAGGTATGTAGCATGACTACTGCGGAAACTTCAGCCGCCAATATCGAGTCGCTCCAAAAAGCAGCGAAGGATAAGCTCGACGCCCACGCCTACGAGACCATTCAATGGCACTTTCACGAGTCGACAGGATCGCCGTTCTGGCTGGAAAAGAAGGCTGGATTGAACTTCGATCCGTTGAAGGACGTCAAGAACTACGACGACATCAAGAAGTTTCCGCTGTTCGAAGACGAATGGCTGCGGGGTGGTCCCATCAACCGCTGGATACCGAAAGGTTTGGCGGGCAAGCCTGTTTACGTCTTCGAGACTGGCGGGACGACCGGCATCCCGAAGAGCCGCATGGTGATCGAAGATCATTGGACGGACTACGAGTTGTTCAGCGACACGCTGCCAGACAAGTATTTCCCCAAGGGAGCGAACTGGTTGATGCTCGGTCCTTCTGGCCCGCGGCGACTGCGGCTGGCCGTTGAACACTTGTGTCAGTATCGAGGCGGCATTTGCTTCTGTATCGATCTCGATCCTCGGTGGGTCGTGAAGTTGATCAAGAAGGGTTGGATGGAGCACCTCGAAGAGTACAAGAAGCATTGTATCGATCAGGTGCTGACGATTCTGTCCGCTGGTCACGACATCAAGTGCATGTTCGCCACACCAAAGCTGCTCGAAGGGCTTTGTAACGCCTTAGAAGAGCAAGGCAAATCCTTCAAAGACACCGGTATCACCGGCATTTTCTCGGGCGGCACAGAGTTCACACCGCAGTGGACACGATTCTGTGTCGAAGAGTTCTTTGGCGGTCCGCCGGAAGAGAGCGGCATCTATATAACGCCGACCTACGGCAACACGCTAATGGGCTTGGCTTGTAGCAAGCCGGTTACCGCCGAAGAAGGCTACAAGATTTCGTACTACGCGCCACAGCCTCGCGCGGTGACCGAAGTCGTCAGCTTCGACGATCCCAGTGAAGTCGTTGCCTACGGCGAAACTGGCCGCGTGAAACTCACCACGCTGACCAACGAACTGTTCGTTCCTGGCTTCCTCGAGCGAGACGAGGGCGAACGCGAGAAGCCATTCGCCAAGTATCCTTGGGACGGCGTGAGCGGCGTAAGGCCGTTTCATGAAACTGCCTCGTCGACGACCGTGGGTGTTTATTAGAGTTTTCAGTTTTAAGTGTTCAGTTTTCAGTAAGAAGACTGCCACGCACCATGCTGAAAACTAAAAACTAAAAACTAAAAACTGAAAACTGAAAACTGAAAACTATTTACTATTTGCGGAGCAAATCTGTGCTAAATATTCCCGTCATCCGTTGGGGCAAGCCTTACGATTCGCTTGAGATCGACGAAGTGCTGCATTTCGCGACTGGCGAGCCAATTGCCAAGGTCAGCCAAGCCAACGCAGGCATCATCTCGCGAGATTTGCGTCAGGTCAGCAAAGCTCGTGATACGCTTCGCCAAATCCCGTGCAGCGAGATTATCGAGATCCTGAAGAAGGCAGCGGATCTGTACGAGAGCGCAACGCTGCCGATCGGAGATGGCACGCAGACACCGGCAGAGTTTGCACACCAGCAATCGGCCAGTACGGGGCTGCCCGAGCACATGTGCCGTCACAACATGTCGAAGAACTCGTTCGTGTTGCGGAACATGAATCAGATCCTCGACTGCCTGACGCGCGGCTTGGACCTGAACATTTTGACACGGGGCTATGGCATCGAGCATCGTGGCGTGGTGTTGAGCTATCAGGCGCAAGCGTCCGCTTTGAGCGCCGTGCTGCCATCGAACTCACCGGGCGTTCACACGCTGTGGCTGCCGGCAATTCCTTTGCAGATGGGCTTGGTGCTGAAGCCTGGTCCGCAAGAACCGTGGACGCCTTACCGAATGATGGCTGCCTTTACGGAAGCCGGAATCCCCAAAGAAGTCTTCGCCATGTATCCCGGTGGTCCGGAAGCTGGCGCAGCCGTCCTCAACGCCTCGGAACGAGCGATGATCTTTGGCGGCACGCCGACGGTCGAGCGTTACAAAGGCAACCCACGTGTCCAAGCTCATGGTCCTGGCTTCTCGAAAATTCTGATCGGCGATGATTGCGTCGACGATTGGGAGAAGTATCTCGACTTGATGGTCGAGAGTATCTACATCAACAGCGGTCGTGGATGTATTAACTGTTCGGGGATTTGGGCGTCGCGTCACACGAAGGAAATCGCGCAAGCCATCGCCGCGAAGATTGGTCCGATCGAAGCCAAGCCGCCAACCGACTCCGAAGCTGGTCTCGCTGCCTTTACCGTTCCCGGCATGGGTAAAGCCGTGTGGGGAATGATTGAAGCCGACCTGAAAGAAGCTGGTGTCACGGACATGACAGCGCAATACGGTGAACGTCTGGTCGAGCAAGAGCGTTGCTCTTACTTGCGACCGATGGTCGTGCATTGCAACGGGCCGGAACGCGAAATCGCGAAGAAGGAATACATGTTCCCTTTCTCGACCGTCGTCGAATGCCCCGAAGATCAAATGCTTGCCAAAATCGGCCCGACATTGGTCTGCACGGGGATCACCAACAACCAGACGTTAATCGACCAACTGACCGACGCTACGCATATTGATCGCCTGAATATCGGCCCGATTCCAACGAGTCGCTTGAACTGGTTGCAGCCGCACGAAGGCAGCATCATCGACTTCCTCTTCCGCTCGCGTGCCTACCAAGTGACGGAGGAAGCACAAGCGGCGTTACAGGCTGCATTGTAAGTCGAGTTGGACGCCACTCCCCTGCTGGAATACACTCAAAGCATGAGTACGACCACCAAGTTAATGACGGCTGATGAACTTTGGCGGCTGCCCAAAGTCGACAAGCTATATGAGTTGGTACAGGGAGAGCTCATTATTATGTCGCCAGCAGGTTTTGATCACGGAGAAATCAGTCAAAACATTTTATTTCTGCTACAGGTCCATGTTCGGAAAAACGGGCTCGGAAGTATTGTTGGTCCAGATACCGGATTTGTCTTATCCCGCGATCCCGATACCGTTCGTAGTCCAGATGGAGCGTTCATCAGAAAAGAACGAACGTTGACGCCGCGCCCCGTCAAGTATTGGGACGGTGTCCCCGACTTGGCCGTCGAAGTTCTCTCGCCGAGCGATTCAGCAACCGAGATGGACGCTAAGGTCCAAGAGTATCTCGATGCTGGTGCCACAGAGGTGATCGTCATCACTCCCAAGATGAAAATGGTGAAGATCTTTCGACACGGGCACACCGCAACCGTCTTGCGGAGCGGGGACATTCTTCGCGACCTGGAGTCGGTGCCGGGGTTTCAATGTCAGGTGGATGAGATTTTCGCCTAGCCCGCCGCAGCCAATCGCCTTCCCGCCTTTACCACACACCGTACACCGTCAGTTCAATCACAATCGCTGAGAGCCAAGTTGGGTGATCGGTGCTTGATCAAAGAGACTTCTCAACATGACTCCCTTCGACTTCCAACTACGCACGCGCATCGTGTTCGGACCGGATACGATCGACAGGCTCGGCGAGTTGGCGTCGGAGCTCGGGGCTCGACGAGCGTTGGTGGTCAGCGACCCCGGAGTGATCGCGGTTGGACACACGCAACGAGGCCTTGATGCCCTGAAGCGAGCCGGAATCGAAGCTCACCTGTTTGAAGGCGTTCACGAGAACCCTTCGACCGATGATGTGGATCGAGGCGTTGTCGTGGCGAAGCGGCACGATCCTGAAGTGCTCGTCGGTCTCGGCGGTGGCAGCTCGATGGACTGTGCGAAAGGCATCAACTTTCTCTACAGCAATGGCGGCCAGATGCAGGATTATTGGGGCGTCGGCAAGGCGTTGAAGCCGATGTTGCCGATGATTGCTGTTCCAACGACGGCTGGCACAGGCAGCGAAACGCAATCGTTCGCTTTGATCTCGGATGCCAAAACGCACGCCAAGATGGCCTGTGGCGACAAGAAGGCGTCGTGTCGCATCGCGATTCTCGATCCGAACCTCACGTTGACCCAGCCACCCCGCGTGACAGCGTTGACCGGCATCGACGCGATCGCTCACGCGTTAGAGACATATGTCACGACTCGACGGAACCCAGTCTCGTTGCTTTACAGTCGCGAGGCTTGGCGTTTGCTTGCCGCAAACTTCGGCCGCGTACTCGACGACCCCACGGCTCTGGAAGCTCGCGCCGCGATGCAACTTGGCGCGACATACGCTGGCGTGGCCATCGAGAACTCGATGCTTGGTGCGACTCATGCTTTGGCGAATCCACTGACCGCAACTTACGGTATCGTGCATGGCGAGGCGATTGGCTTGATGCTGCCACACGTCATTCGTTTCAACGGCGAGAAGCACGATGTGTGGTATCGCGAGTTGCTAGAAGCCAGCTGTGATAATAACGGAATGCCTCGTCCAAGCAGCGGGCCCGAGGGTCTCGCGAATTTCGTCACATCGTTGGTCGAGAAGGCCGGTCTAGCGACCCGCTTGCCGGATCGCAAAGTCGAGGAAGCCAAACTGTCTGAATTGGCAGCCTCAGCGGCAACTCAGTGGACCGGCACCTTCAACCCCCGCGAAGTGGGCGAGTCCGAACTTCTAGGTCTGTATCGGCAGGCGTTCTGATACAATAGAGGCAGCACATTATAAGCCTTGGAGGATGCCGGGATGACAGATTTTTCGCACGCGCCGGAACTCGCGACTGCCCTACCTGAAGCTGAACGCGTTCAGCTTGTTGACGCACTCATTGATAGCCTAACCCCTGCTGACGCGGTGCCACTCAGCGATGCATGGCTCACTGAGATCGAACGCCGTTCGATCGCTTATGATGCAGGAGGAATTACAACCGCCGCTTGGGAAACGGTTCGCGATCGAGTTCGGCGACGAGTTCGAGAACGAGCGAGTAGCAATGAATAGAGTTCGTTGGTTACCGGAAGCCGAAGTGGATTACGAAGAGGGATACGAGTGGTATTTCGAGCAAAGTGAGCGGGCTGCTGAAGGTTGGAGCGCGCTGTCGACCGCACGATCCAAAAGAGCTCCTCCTTTCCAGAGATGCATCCACACTGCGGCCCAAGCTATCAGTTTGTGACAATGAAGCCTTATCCTTATCGGATTGTATATCGAGTTGATCGCAACGAGATCATTATTATCGCCATGGTTCATGGCAGCCGCCGCCCCGGTTTTTGGCGGACCCGAGATGGGAGCTGACGATGCGAAGCCAACAATGTTTCTTCCTATTTCTATCCATCGTCGCTACATGTTTCTTGAGCGCCAGTACGAATGCTGAAAGCGCGAAAGCTTGGCCACTCTTCCGCGGCAACTCGCTGGCGACTGGGGTCGCAACTGCCAAACTGCCAACCGATCTCTCGTTGCTTTGGAAATTTGAAGTCAAGGATGGTGCGTTCGAAGGAACGGCCGCCATTGCAGGCGACGTCGCTTACATTGGCGATCTTGATGGAATGGTCTATGCATTGGACTTGAACTCGGGTGTGAAGAAGTGGGAATACAAGACCGACGCGGGATTTATCGCGTCACCCGCGATCCGTGATGGATTAGTCTTTATCGGCGATTACGATGGCCGCTTCTACTGTCTGGACGCAAAAGAGGGAAAACTCCAGTGGGGCTTCGACACGGGAGCCGAAATCGATTCTGGTGCGAATTTCTACAAGGGCAATGTGCTGGTCGGATCGCAAGACGCGACACTGTATTGTCTGGATGCCAAGTCTGGCGTTCTTGTTTGGAAGCACATGATCGAGGACCAGATCCGCTGCAGTCCCACGATCGTCGAGGATCGTGTGTTTCTCGCCGGTTGCGACGGCAAGCTGCACATTCTCGATCTCAACGACGGGAAAGATGTCGCGCAGGTAGAGATTGGCGGACCGACCGGAGTCACGCCGGCCGTTGTTGGCGACTTTGTGTACTTCGGGACCGAAGGCGGCGAGTTTCTGTGCATCAACTGGAAAGAAGCCGTCGTGGCCTGGACCTTTGCCGGTAAGAACAGCACTTCGTACCGCAGTTCGGCCGCCGCAACGCCCGAGCAGGTCATTGTGGGCAGTCGCGCGAAGCGAGTTCATGCACTCAATCCGAAAAACGGCGAAGAGCTGTGGACGTTCGCGACGAAACAGCGAATTGATTCTTCGCCAGTGATTGTTGGCGAGCGCGTGTATGTCGGCTCGACGGACGGTCGCATCTACGGCTTGAATCGGACCAGCGGAAAAATGGAATGGGAGTATGAAGCCAAAGGAGGTTTTACGGGTTCACCAGCGGTCGTGGATGGTAAGCTGGTGATTGCCAGTGACGATGGAGTTGTTTACTGCTTTGGAAAAAAGGAGGAGTAAAGAAATGGCCTCTGTTACCGACAAGTTGTTGACAGTCGAGGAATACTCCAAGCTAACTGATTTGGATTATCCGACGGAACTGGTTCGTGGAAAGATCGTTCGAATGAATCCACCACAATCGAGGCATGGACAGGTTTGTAGTCGTACCGATCGAATCATCGGTAATTTCGCGGACCAGCACGGACTAGGACATGTACTGAGTAACGATTCCGGAATCCTCACCGAGCATGATCCAGATACACTTCGCGGCGCAGATGTCGTCTTTTACAGTTTTTCTCGGGTGCCCAAGGGGCCCCTTGGCGATGGTTACATTCCGATCGCACCAGATATTGCAGTCGAAGTTCTGTCGCCACACGATCGCTGGCCAAAAGTCCTCGCCAAAATTGCAGAGTACCTAAGCGTGGGTGTGCGTGTAGTTTGCATTCTTGACCCCAGCAAATCAACCGTTCAACTGCATCGCCCGGACGGCGACATCGAGATTCTCCATGCCAACCACACCTTGCGACTGCCAGAACTTGGCGATTCGTTTGCCGAACCTGTTTCCCGTTTTTTTGAATAGCTGAAAGTATAGTGAACCGTGGCAACTGATTCCGTCAAAACCGAAGTTGGCAGTTATTTCATCTCCAACTATCCGCCATTCTCGCAATGGTCGAAGGATAATCTGCCTGACGTCAAGGCGGCGCTAGCCGCGCCACCGGCGGACGTTCCACTCGGGCTCTATCTGCACATCCCGTTCTGTCGCAAACGCTGCAAGTTCTGCTACTTCAAAGTGTTCACCGACAACAAAGCCAGCGATATCGAAGAGTATGTCTCGGCGCTGTCCACCGAGATCGAACTTGTCAGCCAGCAGCCCGTGATGGGAGGTCGTCCATTTCGGTTTGTCTACTTCGGTGGTGGAACGCCGTCGTTCCTGAGTGCGAAACAACTCTCGTCGTTAGTGGATCGACTGCGCGCCAACATCAACTGGGATAAAGCCGAAGAAGTCACCTTCGAATGCGAACCCGGTACACTGACCGAGCCCAAAGTTCACGCCATCCGTGAATTGGGCGTCACCCGGTTGAGTCTGGGTGTCGAGAGTTTCAGCGACGAGATTCTCAGCGAGAACGGTCGCGCTCACCTTTCGGGCGAGGTTTATAAATCTTGGGAGTGGATTACCGCCGCACAGTTTCCGAATGTGAACATCGATCTCATTTCCGGGATGGTCGGCGAGACGTGGGATAACTGGAAAGTGAACATCCAGAAAACGATCGCGTTATCTCCCGAAAGCGTCACAATCTATCAAATGGAGTTGCCGTACAACACGGTCTATTCCAAGGACATCTTGGGCAACGAAATCGAAACGCCGGTCGCCGACTGGCCGACGAAGCGGGCTTGGGTGGACTACGCTTTCGACGAATTGGCCGCCGCTGGTTATCACGTATCGAGCGCCTACACGATGGTGAAGGATCCGCAGAAGGTGAACTTCAGTTATCGTGACAACCTGTTCGGCGGCTCAGATCTGCTAGCCACGGGAATCGCCAGCTTTGGCCACATCTCTGGCGTCCATTACCAGAATCTGCCGGAGTGGAAGGATTACATTGGCTCGCTCGCGGCCGGCAAGTTGCCACTTGGTCG
>CAUJKL010000761.1 GCA_963204995.1 Planctomycetota bacterium
GTCGAGGGCGAGTCGGTCTTATTCATACGAGATGATGCGACGGGCGAGGCACGGGCCTCGGTGCTGTTCCCCATCGCCGAAGTGCTGACAGTTCGCAATTCGGCGGGCAACGAAACGTATGAAGAAGGCCGCGACTTTGTGTGGAAGCCCGGTTCGCGCGAGATCGTCCTGCCCGCAGGTTCGCGCATCGTCGCCAAAACGCCTCAAGAACTGCGTCGCCCCGCCAAATCACAAAAGTACGAACTCACGCATCGCGATGGCAACGGCGAGATTTTCTTTGGTGGCGAGCTCGAGTACCACGCAATGCAAACTTGTATCACCTACAGGCACGCACCCAATCAATGGAGCGGCCCAGTTCCAACGTTCGATGCCGCCGCGTTACCCAAGACGATCGAGCGACTGCGCGGCAGGCAACCGTTGTCGATCGTATTACTGGGCGACAGCATCTCGACGGGTTGTAATGCCTCGGGTTGGGCCAACGGTGTTCCTTTTCAGCCGGCCTACCCCGAACTGCTTCGTCAACATCTGGAAGCCAGCTACGGTGGCAAGGTGACGTTGACGAATCTGTCCGTGGGAGGAACTTCGACACCGTGGGGCATCACGATGGTCGATAAGGTTGTCGAGTATCAGCCCAATTTGGTGATCCTGGCCTTCGGAATGAATGATTCGGCGGGAAGGTCTGCCGAGGAGTACAAAGCGAACACGCAAGCGATGATCGATAAGATTCATGAAGCGATTCCTGAATGCGAGTTCATCTTGGTCGCGTCGATGCTCGGAAATCGGGATTGGATTCGTCTGAAGCACGAAGTCTTTCCGCAATATCGCGACGCCTTAGCCAGCCTCTGTGAACCGGGAATCGCCTTGGCCGATATGACCAGCATTTGGACCGAGTTCCTCGAACGCAAACTAGACTGGGATCTGACTGGCAATGGCGTGAATCATCCCAACGATTTCGGGCATCGCGTCTACGCTCAGGTGCTGTCGACGCTGCTTGTCCCCGGTTCAAATAAGCCAAACGTCGTCGTGATCTTGAGCGACGATCAAGGCTGGGGCGATCTTAGCCTGAACGGCAACACGAACCTGAGCACGCCGAATATCGACTCGCTGGCCCGCGAGGGTGCGAGCTTCGATCGTTTTTATGTGTGCCCGGTCTGCTCGCCAACGCGAGCCGAATTCCTTACCGGCCGCTACCATCCACGCAGCGGTGTCTACAGTACGTCGTCGGGCGGCGAGCGAATGAACCTCGATGAGATGACCATCGCCGACACCTTCAAGGCGGCGGGATATGCGACCGGGGCCTTCGGCAAGTGGCATAACGGCATGCAGTATCCGTATCATCCCAATGGCCGAGGCTTCGATGAATACTACGGCTTTTGCAGCGGGCATTGGGGCGATTACTTCAGCCCACCGCTCGAACACAATGGCCAGCTCGTCCAAGGCGATGGTTTTATCATTGACGATCTCACCAATAAAGCGATGGCGTTCATGGAGTCGAATAAAGACAAGCCATTCTTTGCGTACCTTCCTTACAACACGCCTCACTCGCCGATGCAAGTTCCCGATCCGTTCTGGGACAAGTTCAAAGACAAAGAGCTTGCGATGCACAATCGCGAGGCAGAGCGTGAAGACATCGGGCATACTCGCTGTGCATTGGCGATGTGCGAGAACATCGATTGGAATGTCGGGCGGATTCTGGAGAAGCTTGTCGCGCTCGGCATCGAGGACAACACGATCGTCATTTACTTCTGCGACAATGGGCCCAATGGAGTTCGCTGGAATGGCGGCATGAAAGGGCGTAAGGGATCGACCGACGAAGGCGGTGTCCGCTCGCCGCTACTGATTCGCTGGCCCGGTCACATTACGGGTGGCACGAAGATCAGTCCCATTGCGGCCGCGATTGACCTGCTCCCCACGCTCGCCGATCTTTGTGAAATCAAAGTCGCTAGTCAGAAACAACTCGACGGGACAAGCTTGAAGCCGCTGTTCAGCCAGAACGCACTGCCCTGGCCAGATCGCACGATCTTTTCACACTGGAACAAGAAGATCAGCGTCCGTACTCAACAATACCGTCTGGATCATCAAGGGAAGCTATTCGATATGTATGCCGATCCCGGCCAGGACAAAGACATTTCCCAGCAGAACCCAGAATTAACTCGCAAATTAGTGGCCGCACAAAGCAAATATCAAAAGGAAGTCCTAGCGGGTTATGACAACGATACTCGTCCCTTCCTGGTCGGGCATGCCGACTATCGATACACCCAGATTCCCGCTCGCGACGGCACCGCACATGGCAGCATCAAACGCTCGAACCGATTCCCGAACTGCTCGTTCTTTACGAATTGGACCAGCGTCGACGACAAGATCACTTGGGACGCCGAAGTCGGTGCCACGGGCGACTATGAGGTCGAACTATACTACGCCTGTCCACAAGCCGATGTTGGTTCGACGGTCGAATTGCGATTCGATAACAGCAAGCTCGTCGGCCGTATCACGCAGGCTCATGATCCACCGCTCCGCGGCGGCGAGCACGATCGCGTCGAGCGGCAAGAGTCGTACGTGAAGGATTTTAAGTCGATGCCGCTGGGCAGGATTCATTTGGAAAAAGGCAAAGGAACGCTGACGCTGCAAGCCACGGAGATGCCCGGCAAGCAAGTCATGGAGTTCCGTTTGCTGATGCTGACACGAGTGAGCGACGGTTGATCGCTACTGGATTCATATCTCACTTTCAACTTTTAGTTAGGAATCACGCTATGCAACGACACACTCTATCGACTGGCGTACGAGTAGGCCGGAACAAGGCTTTGCGCAGCTCCGGCAGCGAGGTGGTGTTTGGCTTGTGCCGGAACTGCGAAGACTTGGTCCGGCCTACTTGTTTGTTCCGGCCTGCTTACGGCATCACGGTCTTTTTGCTGTACGCTATCGCCTCGCCGCTCTTCGCGCAACAGCCCGAACCGCGCCCGCTGTTTGTCGAAGGATACACCGATCGATTGAGCTATCTTCCCGGCGAAGAAGTTGCCTTCCATCTTTCGACGACGGCCGCCAAGGTCTCGATGACGCTCGAACGTGTCGGGGTGAACAACGAAACCGTGTGGGAAAAGAAAGACATCTTGGGCACGGAACACACCGTTCCCGCCAACGCTTCGTCGCACGGTTGCAACTGGCCGGAGACATTTCGCTTGAAGATCCCCGCCGATTGGCGAACCGGCTACTATCATGCCACGCTGCGGGTGGAAGACGGCGGGGGCGAGTTCATCCAACGGAATACGCGCACGGCGACGAGTTCTTTGTTCTTTGTCGTACGATCCGCCCAGCCCGGCACCAACTCGAAGATCCTCTTGCAGCTCTCGACCAATACCTACAACGCCTATACGAACTGGGGAGGACACAGTCTGTATGCCTATCATGGGCGGAACAAGCTGCAAGGGAATCGTGTTTCTTTCAACCGGCCGCTCAGCAGCCAGTTCTATAACTGGGAAGTACATTTCGCGAAGTGGTGCGAACAAGAAGGCATCGCGATCGACTATGCAGTCAACAGCGATCTCGAATTCCATCCCGAGATACTTGCCAATTATCGGCTGGTATTGAGCGTCGGCCACGACGAGTACTGGTCGTCTCCGATGCGAGACAACCTGGAAAAGTTCATCGCAGACGGCGGCAACGTCGCCTTCTTCAGCGGCAACACTTGCTGCTGGCAAGTTCGCAGCGAGGACGAGGGACGATCGCTTACTTGCTTTAAGCAGTGGTACAACGTCGATCCCATCTATCGCGAAGGAGATCAGAAGCTCCTAAGCACGGCCTGGAGTCATCACCTGATCGGTCGTCCCGAGAACCAGTTGACGGGCGTCGGCTTTTTGTTTGGCGGCTATCACCGCAGTCATGGACAGTTCATGGATGGGAAAGCGTCTTTCGAAGTACATCGCCCGGATCATTGGATCTTCGAGGGAACCGAACTTAAACGCGGCGACCAGTTCGGTGGGCAGGATACGATTGTCGGCTATGAATGTGATGGTTGCGAACTGACGCTCGAAGACGGTTTGCCTGTCCCAACGCATGCCGATGGGACGCCGAAGAGCTTCACAATTCTCGGCACTTGCCCAGCCCGCTGGGCTCCGGGTGACAGTGTGTGGTACGACGAGTTTCCCAAGGATCGAGTCGGCAATGCCGTCATGGGAGTTTACACACAAGGCGGGACGGTTTTTACCGCAGGGACGACCGATTGGGCACATGGCCTGCGCGGCAACGATCCGGCCGTCGTTCGAATTACAAAGAATATTTTAGAGCGACTGTCAAAGTGAACATTGTGACTCGCCTTGATTCAAGCAATTTCAGAACCCGCCGAATCCGAACCAACATTGGAATCCGCCGACGTTGGCTGCTGCGGAATCCGGCTGCAGACGGCCTTCATCAAACAGCTTCAATACGGCCGTTGCCGCTTCGGACAGCGACGTATCGGGGTGCTGCTCCGTTCGCTCTAGCAGCGCGACCAGCGGAGCAACTCGCCGGGCGCGATTCACATTCGGCGCGTCAAGCGACTCGTGCAGCATTGCCACAACGACCTGAAAGGCGATCCGCTGCTGGTCGGATTCTGACCGTTCAAGCTGAGTCGATAGGTTCGCGACAGCCGCCGGGGGAAGCTGCCCCATACGCAGAATGATCGCCGAACGATGGCTTGAGTCGTGGACCGCCATTTCCAAAAGTCGCTCGATATGCGTTGCGGAGTTCGCGTCGATGTTGACTAGTGCGACGAGTGCAGCGGCCGCTACATTCGTTTCCTTGCTGGCGGCCAACTGTTCCAAGATCGGCCTTGTTGCAACCGCATCGCTTTGCAAGTGGTCGATCGTCTCGATCAGATCCAGCTGGCAGGCGGTGTTCGCGCCAGCGAGGTGCTTGGCAATCAACTCCGCTCCTTCGGAACCACAATGCCGGAGCATGCTGGCTGCCGTCGCTTGGCGGAGCGAGTCGTTAGACACGAGGTCGGCAGCGATCTTGATGATTAACTCGTTCCATGCGATCGAGTGGCCGAGGAAATACCCTTCGCGCAAATCGTGGCGGAGTCCTCCGACATACGTCTGCGACCGCGCAGGCCTTCCGGCGGCCGCCACCAACCAGGAGCCGGTTCGTCGATCATCAGCGAAGCTGCCTCGCGCAACGGTGTTGCCTTGGCTGTCGGTGAATGCGGCCGCGCCGGCTCGTCGGCTAATCGCAATAGGCTCCTTCAATTGTCGCCCACCGTCGTGAGTCGTTCGTTCCTCGGGTTCCTGAAACGATAGCTCAGCGGCCTTCATGCGATTGGAATTCCAGGCAGTCCATTTGCCGATGGGGACATCTTGGTCAACTTCTCCTTCCATTGCTTTGCGACCATTGGCGTGATAAATCGTCCACAATCCAGTTGCTTCACCATGAGCGTAACGTCCATCGATTCGCTTCTGTCGCGAGGCATCTCGGACAACGAACCGGCCATGCCGCTCCGCGTATTCGTTCGCTGCATCAGGCAACTTGATCGTGACGGTTTGCTCCAGCACCTTCCAATCGTCCGTGGTTGTCCAACTTCCCGGTGGCTCGGGTCGGAAGATGGCCACGACCGCGGCGACAACCACCGTCAGCAATAACACCGACCTCAGGCTGAACTGTAACCAACGCCTGCCGTTTCGTGCTTTGTTCTTTCTGCGTCGGAACATATGCGGTTACCGTGCTCCCAGGTAGAGTAGGTTAGCGAGTTTCTCCACTTTGGCCTTGATCGCGGGATCAGCGCTGCGCCGCCACTGTCGAAGGACTTCCCGCGAGCGAGCGAACGCCGGATCGACTTCGTAGAATGCCTCATCAATTCCGTCAAATCCGTTGGCATCGATCCAACTCAGGATTTCGGGCGTGGCGGGCTGAGCGCCTGTCTTCCAGGCCTGTAAGATGGCGTTCAACTCTACTCGGTTCAGTACAGACGCGTCCAGCAGCAAACGCCTCAGTGCCGGCAGAGCGCTGCTGCCGCATTGGCAGAAGGCTACGATTAATTGCCCGCGCAGTCCTGCATGCTTCTGACGGCTCGGCTCCTGTAACATGTTCTCTAAGGTCGGTGTTGCCGCGACGACGGCACCGTCGTACTTTAAAAGTGCCATCAGCGAAAGATGTTGGGCTGCCTCATCGTTGGCCTCGAACGATTTCGACAAATGATCGACCAGCGATGCGATTACCGCTTCACTTGCGGTTCCGAGCGTGCCCAGTGCCCACGCTGCAAAGTCGCGAGTGAGCTTGTCGTCACTGCCCAGATCTTCGAGCAAGCGTTGCGCGAGCGGCGCATGGTCGTGCCCCGATTCGCCGACAGGGTCCCCTGCGACGAACAAGTCGCGCGAATCAAAGTCTGTCGCCAGATGCTGGAGGAGCCATTCGATATTCAGATGCCCTTCCTCAACATCTCGAACGACAAGCAAGTCCGGCAGGGCCGTAACTACGGGAGGATACGGCCGGATGGCACTCGTATCAAACGGCGTCACCACTTGACGTATCGCGGCGGCCAGCAACTCGGCGTTCAGGCCATCATATCGTTGACACAGTGTGGTTACGTTGTGCAGTCGAGTTGTCAGGGAACTGGTTTGAGGGCCGGCCAGAGTGGGGCTACCGAGCATGCCCGAGTTCACGGCTGCCTCGATGCTCTGCAATGCTAACAGTATGTTCTCGTGCTCCGCATCAGTGCTGATCGACATCAAACGACCGTTCTGCACACTCATCCGCGGCCATGCACCCGAGGTGCCGCTCGAGATGATCGTTTCGATCGTGTCGACAATTCTCGTGTGAAGGCCGATGACTTCGTCGTCCCAAATGTTGCGATTCGCGAGCGGTCCTTGAATCGCTTGCAAGTACCATTCGCCATCGCGGCCACTGGTGACGACTGCCTTCGCCAGCCAGCCGTCCCATAGCTTTGCCATGTCATAAGCACGGAGATAGCGCTCTTCCCTACCGTCAGAAGGAGCAGGATCCCACAGTGGCTGGACTGCGTCGCGCGTTCGCAACGCGGTCAAGAACCACCTTGTCGCCCGATGAATGTCAGCATCTGCCGAGACAACAAGCAGATTGCCAAGTTCCATCGCGTAAGCAGGACCGCCCACGCGATCCCAGCAATCCGGTGCGATGAGTTGTTGCAAGCTGTCGATGATAGGTTGGATGTCGCGAGTACCATCGGACATCCAAGCCAAGTCGCCTACGAAGTAGACGCCGTTCGTCACCGCCTCTTGATTCTCTTCCCATCCCGTGATCCACAGCACTTCCTCTCGCATTGAGGTCGTTAGTTCCAATGGTGCCAAAACGTTACGCAAGGCGACTCCGAACGGCAGTCCCTTCTGCTCACCAGTGATCGGCACATTGATTGAAATGCCGTAGTCATCGAGGTCGCGGCGATTGATTCGAATATTGATACGAAGTTCATCGGACAGCCGCCGAGCAAACTGGTCCAGCGGTTCTTTGGTCGTATCGATCGTTACCAGCCGTTGCAGCGTTTCTTCGATCTTGCATTCCGCAGGGCGCGGTCGTGTTGGTGAAGGAAAGTTGGATTGCAGATACGGGAGCGCATGACGGCGAACCTCCCACAACAGTTCTTCAAGCTGCTCGTGAGCTTCCATCGTTTGCGAGACGAGCAAGCAGCCGCTGTATAATTCGATCGCCCCCGGGCCGCCGACAGCATCCCAGTTATCTGGGTCAACACATCTGGTCAGCACACGAATCAAATCATCCGCACCGCCATCGAGCCAAGCGATGAGATCACCGATGGGATAGAGACGGTGTGTCAGTCGCGCTTCCGCTTGCGACGGCGTCGTCACCACCAAAATAGCAGCAGCTTCGACAAGCTCCTGCCGGTCATCAATCAACAATACTAGTTCCGTCTCTTGCAAGATGATTCCCAAGGCGGCTCGCAACGTGATGTCTTCGAGTTGGATGGTGCATGACTTCTCCGTGTCGTCGATGCCGAAGTCCAACAGTGCCACCCGATCGATGGCAATCGGCACGTCGTACTCCGCACTGACCCAGCGAACGATGTCCCGTAGCGAGGCTTGCCAGAAATCGACGCTGACCTGCTGGTCCAGCGCGTTCTTGATGTGCTCTGACGGTGCGGCACTGTCGTCGAGAAAGATCGGAGCAAATCCCAATTGATCGAGATTGCCAAGCCGGCTCAGCAATGCGCGGATCTGATCGTGAACATCGGAAGTCTGTGAGATCAGCAAGGCATTCGGCACGGCTTCGAGGATCCCGTAGCCGCCCACCTCCTGCCATGTATCGGGAGCGATTAGGGACGTGATGAGCTGGCCGAGACTCGCGTAGTCGATTGGGTGGGGAGTGGCGAAGTGATCGGTCAGCAGATAGAGCCGTGTCTGAATATCCACTGTCTTCATCTTCGCGCCAGATCGTGCGGCCAATTTCCACGTCTCGCCTTCAACTCGAATCGTCAAATTCCGATTCGCCTGACGCGGCAGATGATTCAGCACCGTCGCCAAGGACATGTTCGGCAGGTAAGCCGTCACTGTCTCATCGCCGGTCAAGCTTAAGGCGGCGAGCGACTGAGTATCGACAAGGAATTCAAAGCCATTCGCTTTCGCCAAGGCATCCAGTACGGCTCGCAGCGACGCATTTTCTACATCGACGGAGACCAACTCGGCAAGACGCGGATCGCGTGGCCTGGCCGGCTCTTCCGCGATGTCCTGAACATCCAACCAATGCTGATAGCCCTGATAACCGCCGAAGCTCAGCAGCACAAGAACTACCAGCAACGCCCAGCAACGGCGTTGATTCATGCGACGCGTCCGATCAAGCAGTGAACAGACCCCTCTGGCACTGGAATCAGTTTACCCGAACGTGCCACCAACGGGAATCTAGTTCTAGTGCTTAGTCAGTCATAAAAAGTGGAAGCATCCTGCTTGCCATCGTTCGTAACTTGCAAATCGCAAGCTGGAAGCTTACGCCACAAAACCCGGCACCATCACCAGTCACTGCATCCACAACTCTCCAAGTAGCAGACCACGAAGCGGCGTCTGGAGCGACCTATTGGCGACCAAAGCAAACGACGCAAACATCATCCTGCCTATGTGCGCCATTCAAGAACGTGTCCAGGCTCTCGACAACGGTCGTGACGATGTCGGTTGGGTTCAATCCGTCATGCACCGCATCGGACACTCGCGAATCGCCGAAGGCCTCGGCCAGCGCGTTCTCGGCTTCGGAGATACCGTCGGTATAGAGAAATAACAGCTCGCTGGGCTCGATCTGAAACGAATGCGATTGATAGATCGAATCCTTCGAAGTCCCGAGGGGCGGACCGAATCCGTCGCGTCCCGGGAGTTCTATCGAGCGGTTCGCTCGTCGCAATACGGGAGGCACGTGCCCCGCCGAGGCCAACGTAACGCGATGCTTCTTCGGGTCGAGCACCAACATTAGCAGCGTGATAAAACGACCGAGTCGAGTCGATCGGCAGGTGATTCCGTTAAGTACCTCGATCACCGTCGCTGGGTCCTGGAGCGATGCCGTGAGGAAACGCGTCTCCGCCATGATCTTCGACATCACCAGCGCCGCCGGAACACCGTGTCCGACAACGTCGCCGATGACGATGCCAAACCTGCCATCGGGGAGCGGAATGTAGTCGTAGAAGTCGCCCCCGACTTGCTCTGCGGGCTCGTAGTATTCAAAAAACTCGTAGCCAGGAACCACCGGACGATGCTCGGGCAAGCTGTTTCGTTGGACTTCCGCTGCCAGCATCAAGTCGCGTTCCAGCGTGTGTGCTCGCAACTCGGACTCGTGCAACTTCGCGACGGTAATCGCCAGCGAGGTCTGAGTGGCCATCGCGACCAGAATCTTCAGATCCTCTTGCCCAAAAGCGTTTCGTCCATTCGACGTATCGAGTTGCACCACGCCTAACGCGTTTCCTTCCCGATCGATGAGTGGAGCACACATGACTGACTTGAGCCGAAAGTCGGCAACGCTCTGGCTGGCGTCAAAGCGCGAGTCGGTGGACGCGTTACTCGTGACGATCGCATTACCGCTCTGCATAACTTTATTGATGACCGACCGACTCACTCGCAACTCGCCTTTGCGAACCTTCACCCAACCCGGCTTCAACTGTCCGTCAGCGTCCTTCAGAATGATGCAACCGCGTTGGGATTGGGGCAGCATTTTGAAGAGCGACTCGAGCACCTGCGGCAACAACTTTTCGAGCGACAAGAACTGCCCAAGTGATTGAGTCACCTCCAGCAAGGCGTCGAAGCGCGAATCCGACCGAGTTGAATAGGTGCCGGTGTCGCTGCCACTTGTGCTGGCAAGTTTGAGATAAGTGCCGGTGTCATCCGACGTTTCGTCGAAGTCGTCTTCATCGATAATGCTTCGCTGGTCGGGAAGTAACTGCTCGCCGTCTCGCTCGTCTAAAGGAGACAGCGATTCGTGAAACAAGAACTCGAATTGGCTTAGTCGAATGCTATCGCCTTCTTGCAATCGGACCCGTGACTGAATGACATTATTGTTCACCACGGTGCCGTTATAGCTATTCAGGTCTTCGACATAATAGTCTCGACCCACCAGCAGAATCCTGGCGTGATGGCGACTCACTGAGTCTTCGTCAACGACGACATCGCAGTCCGATTGCCGTCCCAGCACACATCGTTTGTTAGACAACGGTATTGTGCGGTTGGGTGACTGCCCCTTTACAGTTTCCAAGTAGGCCATAGGGATGTCGCGCGTATAGTGCTCCGAGAAGGAAACGGCAGGATTAGAATTGTAGTCCAGAACTCGTCTTTCCACACGTACGGACGCAGAGCAGGCTGCGCAGACGGAACAACGCGCGGTCTTACCTGACAGTCTCCAACGCCTCCGCAAACTCTCCCATCGTCGCGAAACGGTTTCTTGCTTGCTTGGCAAGGGCGCGTAAGCAGATCTGATCGATACTTGCGGGAAGGCTCGGCAGAAACTCGGACGGAGGCACCGGCAAATCGAACTCGATTTGATTCGCGATCTCGATGAAGTGTTCGCCGGAGAATGGAGGATGAGCCGTAATCATTTCGTACAATGTCACACCCAAACTGTAGATATCGCTTTGCGGCCCCACCTCGTGCAACCGCCCCGTCACTTGCTCGGGTGACATGTAACGCAATGTTCCGATCACTTGCTGATCAAGCGTGACGCGAGCCGAATTCTCCATCGACGCCAAGCCGAAATCCATGATGATCGGAGCGCCACGTTGATTGACAATGATGTTCGAAGGCTTGATATCGCGATGAATGACGCCGTGGATGTGACACTCGTCAAGCGCCAGTGCCACACTCCGAATGAGTTGACACGCCTCGACAACGTCCAACGGGCCACACTCACGCATCGTGGCATCGAGCGTCGGTCCCGCAACATACGCCATCGCAATAAAGTCTTGCCCCTGAACCTCGCCAAGATCGTATACCGGGCAGATGTTTGGGTGATCGATGGCCGCTGCAGCACGGGCTTCGCGGAAGAATCGCGTTCGCAGCCCATCTTCCACGGCGTCCTTAGAAAACCTCGGCAGCTTCAGGGCAACCGGTCGATCGAGTCGTGTGTCGCGAGCAAGATAAACGATCCCCATCGCCCCATAACCAAGTTGATCGACGATGACATAGCGACCAAATCGTTTGCCCTTTCCCTCTCGCGCTGCTTCGTCGGCTTCGCCTTCGGGAATCTGCACGCCACAGGATGTCGAACCCTCGGAAGGAAACTCGACCGTGTCGGAAACTCCCGAACCTCCTGTCGCCGCGTCGAGATGCTTGGCGAACAATTTTTGGAGCGCGTCAGCACAAGCTGGAAAACGCCGGGCAAAATCCGCCGCCTGTGGCTTCTCGCCTTGCTCCTCGCGGAGACAGAACTCCTGAAAAGCCATTTCCGCGAATACAGCCGGATCGGATACCAGGACCGGGAGCTGTCTAACGATCGTCTCGACGCGCACGCACTTCCCAGCTTTCCAAGACTCGCGACGTTTCACGCGGATCTTATCCCAAAGCTCTCGGGCCGTAGCGTTCTTCGAGATGTTCATCTCGTAGCTCTTTTCAAGGTGTGGTGATCGCGGTGGTGCCCCCCCGACCATATGGCATAGTATTACGTCGCCGTTGGCGAAATGCAAGAACCAATAATCGTAGGCCGGACCAAGTCGGCGCAGTTCCGGCATGACCGAATCATCATCCCATCGCCGGAGCTGCGCAAAGCCTTGTTCCGGCCTACTAGTTAGCTACACTGAGGCCCATGTATATTTTCGAGAACCCCGTCTTACAGCGAGAATTGCTAGTGAACCTGCGGATGCCGCGCGGGTTCGTGTTGCTGTTCTTGTACCAGGCTTTATTGGCGACGGTGGTTTACTTCGCGTGGCCGCAGGATTCTCGTCTGGACCTGACCGAGAACCCGTCCGATGCACGTAAATTGGTCGATATGTTTTTTCTCGGCCAGTACATCCTGGCGTCGATGATGGCACCCAGCTTTGCTGCGGGCACGATCACCGGCGAGAAGGAACGCAAGACCTACGAAATGTTGCTCGCCAGTCCGTTAAAGCCGGCGGCCATCGTCATCGGCAAAATGGTAGCGTCGTTGACGCATCTCGCAGTGCTGGTCTTCGCATCGTTACCGATCGTGATGCTTTGCCTACCGCTGGGCGGCGTCTCGCTGTACGAGGTGCTGGCGGCATATCTGGGGCTGATCGTTTCCGTGCTTACGTTCGGCTCGATCAGCGTGGCTTGTAGCAGTTTCTTTAAGCGGACGTCAGCGTCGCTGGTCGTGTCGTACTTGCTGATCCTCCCGCTCGCGCTGATCGGAGTTCTGACTTGGTACTGGCTTTCTGATTACGGCTCGCTGCGGCTGTTGCTCACGGTGACCGTGTTGCCCATCGTCGGACTCGCCATCTGCATCGCGCTGCTCGCGAACACATCTTCGCGTCTGCTGCATCCGCCCGATGTTGGCAGTGAAGGGAACGAAGTCGTCGATCTCGATGTCGAAGCGCGAGACGCAGTGGGACTGGTCATTCAACGGGATCAGTTCCCGGATCGCTTGTTTGCACCCGGCAAACGCGACGACTTGCTGGAGGATGGTGCGAATCCAGTCTACGAGAAAGAAATTCGCAGCGAGATCTTCAGCCAAGGAACCCTCATGTTGCGGCTTGTCATCCAAGTCAGCATGGTACTCGCGATTCCCTTGATGGCCGTTTGTCTTTACATCTGGTCGCAATATGCAGCTTGGTATATCAGCTACGTGGTGCTCTTTAACGTCTTGGTGGGCCCGGTGTTCTCGGCGGGCAGTGTCACCAGCGAACGCGAGCGTGAAACTTTGGATCTGTTGCTCACGACAACGATCACTCCCTATCAAATTCTGTCGGGCAAGCTGATTGCTGGCTTACGCGTCTCGACGGTGTTGACCATGTTCTTGCTGTGGCCGGTGCTGTTAGCGTGCTTGATGGTGTCGTCCTATTGGACGAACTTGCATTGTGTCGCGGGCTATCTTTCGATCGTGCTGCTAACTTGCCTGACGACCGCGACGGTGGCTCTGTTCTGCTCGGTGCTGTTCCAGAAGACGTCGACGAGCCTGATGTGTTCTTATCTGATGATCATCGTGCTGTTTTGCGTACCGTTGGCAGTGAACTTTTTCGCGACGGAGTTCTTTCCATCGCATCCCTCGACACCGTACGTCGAGTGGACAGGGCTCACCAGTCCGTTCGCAGCTGCTTTTGCAATCCCGCTGGATATGGACTTGGTCCCCGGCGACGACACGGATGCGGTGAAAGGCAATTGGCCGATGTACGGAGCCTATGTCGCGTTCACCGTCGCGATGAATCTGTTCATGCTGTCAATCATGGTGTGGCTATTCAACGTCCGCTGGCGCGTCGCGGCGTGAGCAAGATCCGCGATCGGTTAGCGGCTTCCACGAAACTCTATCTGCTAAACGATCCGAGCATATCATCGAGAATGCTGGATTCGTCTTCCATGAAGATCAGTCGATCGCCCTCACGAATCTGATAGTCGAATGCGGGCGGCACCGACCTCGCTTTGCGATCATAGGGGATATCGATCTTGTGGTATCCTTGTCCATCGGGCCGAGGACGCCAAAGTTCCGTTTTTACCCGGCCAAAGTGCTTCAACGCATTGGACTGCACGAGAACACTCTGCACATAGATTGGTTCCTCGGTCAAGGGCCGATTGAATTTCTGCGACTCGTTGCTTGCGCCTCGCATTTCGACCACGAACGAAGGAACATCCGATGGAGGTGCCAGCTCGGGCGACTTGACTTCGGAATCCTTGACTTCCTGCACTGCGTGGTCAGTGCTAACCGCAAAGAGACCGTCGATGCTCGGAGTCAATGTCGTGCAACCGGTCGTGGCGAAGCAAGCACTGACGATCAGCGAGAGGTAAAGTCGGTACATTTTCTGTTGCTCCATTCACGGCCAGTATGAACGCTAGACACAGACGCCTCCCTAGTCTGCGCAATCGTTAATACCGGACTAATCGGCACATTCGCGGCGCAGGTTTAGTCAAAGCGAAAACAATTTGCAAGATCGCGCCGGCTAGGTGCTAGCGATGGTTTGATTCCTGCCAGCGGCCTTGCCATGCCGCAAGTTCGCGTCTGCCGCAGCAAACAGCTTCTCAGCATCGTAGTCGGGCCCGCGCACGGCGAGTCCAGCGGTTGCCGTCACGACGATCACTCCGGCTCGTTTGAGGGACGACTCAATGCTCGCACGAATCCGTTCCACGATCCTCTCGGCTCGGTCAGCAGCCTTGTACGACAGCAGAACTCCGAACTCGTCCCCACCGATCCGAGCCACAAAATCGTGCGATCGCACGCTCGCCTTGATTGCATTCCCCACCTGCTGCAACACCTTGTCCGCAGCCGCGTAGCCGTGCAGCGTATTCACTTCCTTAAAGTGATCCACATCGAACAATGCCAGACAAAGCGCCGTGTCGCTACTCGGTTGCGTCATCCGCCGCGCCAGTTCCGCATCCCAAGCCCGCCGATTGGCAACGCCTGTCAACGCATCCAACTCGGCCATCTCGGTCAGCGCTTTTTGCGTGTGCAGACTTGCCGCGCGCTCGCGCCGAAGCTGGACGATCTTGTACAGCAAGTCGCAAGCGAGCCGCAATTCACGTGCGGAGGGCGGTTCGGAAAACGTGACGTCCGCCGGCATCTCCACGCCGATGGCAATAACACCGTGTAGGTCACGTGCCAACTGGCTAGATTGGCGCGTTTCGGGTGGGTGAACTAGATCGGTAATGACGATGTCCCCTCTCGCCATATCGGTCGCCAATTCGGAGCCGCTCTGCACATTGAGATTTGCACCGGCGAGCAGATTTCGCCAGTGCAGTTCCTGCTCCGGCGTCTCGCTCAGCAGCACGATACGTGGGGGTTCACTCATCGTACTCGCACCTGCAAAGCGGCTTGTGACAACGTCGCGTACTGATACAATCACGAAAACCCAAGTCGGTCACACCGTCCCACCGAATCTGCGAGTAGCTGCACATGACGCGTAGCCTTGTTTCGATTGAAGACCTCGACAACGACGAAATCGAGGCCATCTTTGAACTTGCGGATCGCTTCTTGGACGAAATGGCAACGACCGGTAAGCCATATCGAGTTCGTGGCCGTCGCACACTCGCCCGCGACTTCATTCTAGCGACATTGTTCTATGAACCCAGCACGCGGACGCGGCTTTCTTTCGAGTCGGCGATGTTGCGACTGGGTGGTCAAGTTATTTCGTCGGCCGAAGTGACTTCGTCTTCGGCATCGAAGGGCGAGACGATTGCCGATACGGTGCGAGTTGTCGAGAACTATGCGGACATCGTCGTTATTCGCCATTCCCACGAAGGAGCGGCGCAAGTCGCCACGGACTACACGGACGTCCCGGTGATCAACGCTGGCGATGGTGGCCACGAACATCCCACGCAAACCCTGTGCGATCTGTATACACTTCGAGCCGCACATCGTCAGAAGCAGAAGAACGCTGACCTCTCGTTCAAAGACGTCACCATCGAATTGCGGGGCGATCTGAAGCACGGTCGCACGGTGCATTCGTTGGTCTATGCCTTGGCCCGTTTCGGGGCGAGGATTATCCCGTCCCACGCGCCCGGTTGCGACCTGCCCGATCACGTGAAGCAACGTTTGGCGCGCGACTATGGTTGCCTGTTGCTCCGCAAGCAGGAAATCGAAGATCTGGCCGACGACGATTTCCCCGAGTTCGTCTACGTCACTCCCGAAGGCCCTCATCAGCGAACGCTGTGGACTGGCGAAGAAGCGGACGTGTGGTTCAAGCTCAGCTTGGACCAGCGGCAAAAACTGCGCGAGATGAAGAGCGTCGACTTCTTCTATGCCACGCGGTTTCAGAAGGAACGGCATGAGGGCGGCGGGGGCGAAGAGTATCCAGCGATCGATGCGGCCCTGTTAAAGAACAAGCGGTATCGGCAGACGAAGGTCATGCACCCGCTGCCGCGAGTGGACGAGTTGAGTTACGACTTGGACCAAGATCCTCGTGGCGTATACTTCACACAAGCGGCTTACGGCGTTCCCGTGCGAATGGCCCTGATCGCTAGCGTGCTCGAACTTTTTCCTTCGCTGTTGTCACAAAGTCGCGAGGCGCGATATCGGCTTTATTCCAATGCTCAAGGCTTGCGCTGTACCAATGGCAAATGTGTCACACGTCAGGCGAACGAAGCTCGGTATGTGATCCCCAAGTTTTGGATTGTCGACGAGTTGCCGTTGACCGTTCGTTGCGTCTACTGTGACTTCGAATACGAACCAGGGATCGTGAGTCGCAGTTCCACCAAGAAATACACGGCCGAAGTCGACGAGTGGCGAGAAGTCTACGATCGCACGCCGCGAGATCTGATTCTTTACCTCGACGAGCAAGAGGCGATCGACGCGGGGCATCAACTGCGTCGTGGCAGAAAGCGACCAACTGGCGGACGACAGCCGAGCGAAACATTGGTCGGCAACTAACGGCGTTGAAAATCTTCCTGTCGCTAAATCTTCCTGTCAGATCCCAAGGACGACAGGAACATTTGACGACAGGAAGATGTATCACGGACGACTCGTTGGAGCCTTGGCTAGCTTCCGGAGGACTTCGATTCCACGCTCAATTACTGCGTTGTCGGCGGCATACGAGATACGAAAGTGGGTATCCTGCCGGCTGAAAATGTTGCCGGGGATGATCAGCAAATTGTTCTCGATCGCTTTGGCAACGAATTCGGAACCCTTGCCCCACGGTGCTTTGGGGAAAACATAGAAGGCTCCGCCGGGGCGAGCCACTTCATACAGGTCCGACAGGCCATCGACGAGCATGTCGCGTTTCTTTCCATAGGCCGCTACATGCTCGCTGATGTCAACGTCCATCGCGACCGCACCGGCCCATTGCGCCGGCTGCGGAGCACATACGAACGTGTATTGTTGCAGCTTGATCATCGTCTCGATCACTTCCGTCGGACCATGCACGAACCCCAGCCGCCAGCCGGTCATCGCGTGGCTCTTGGACATGCCATCGATGACGATCGTTTGGTCGTTAAACTTCGTGGGCGAGACAAACGGTTCGTCGTACATGAACGACCGATAGATCTCGTCAGAGACAAGAGCGATGTTTCGCTCGGCGGCTAATTCGGCGAGCCCGCGTAGTTCCGCTTCCGTGGCCGTCACGCCAGTTGGATTGGCGGGGCTGTTAAACAAGATGGCTTTCGTTTTGGGCGTGATGGCAGCCGCGACGCGATCAAGATCAATGCGAAAGTCGGGATATGTATCAATCAGGACAGGAATTCCGCCCGCCAGTTTGACCAGCGACGTGTACATGACAAAGTACGGATCGAAGATGATGACTTCATCGCCGGGGTTAATCACCGACAACATCGACAGCACCAAACCACCGCTCGTCCCTGAACTGACAAACACCTTGCGGTTCGCATGACCGTACTCGTCGTCGATCTGCTTTTGCAGCTTCTCGCGCAAGACCGGCATGCCTTGCGTCAGGGCGTAGCCATTCTTGCCCGATCGAATCGCGTTGATACACGCCTCTTTAATCGGCTCCGGCACGTCAAAGTCGGGCTGGCCGATGGACAGATTGATCGGGTCCTTCATCTTGGCGGCAAGATCGAAGACCTTGCGAATGCCGCTGCTATCGAAGGCTTTGGTACGGTCGGCAATCCAGGGATGCATAGGAACTCACGGGATCGGAGGGGACGGGAGATTAAACAGAAGGCAACAGAGTGAACAGAGCCAGAACCTCATCCTCCGTTACCTCCGTTTCCTTCTGTTCAAAATCCAATGAACAAGGCACGGAAGTACGAACAAAGCGATCCTAGTCACCCTGCAAAGTCTCGGCAATGGGCTGACGAATCTGTAATTGCTTGGCATCCCAGCCGAGGACTTTGCCGACTTGCATTGGATACTCCCAGGCGTCTGGCGTGTCGCTATATAGTGCAACGCGACTTCGCTCGGCCGCCATCGCCACGGCTTGAGGCATGTCCAAGAATCGCGTCACGTTCAGGAAGAACGGGCCGTCGCGATGCGACGCGGGCAAGTCGTGCAAATCGAGTCGCGTAATCTCTGGTTCGAACAGTGACGCGTAAAGCGTCACGCCTGCCATCTGGCGTTGGCTTTGCAGCCAAAGTGGCACGTCGGCAAAACCCTCAGCCGCCCGAAGTGTCTGCGCCGCGCGGCGCACATCCCACGCTCGCATTCCGTCCAATGATTGCCCGAGTAAGTAGAAACGCCGCTGGTGCTGCGTTTGTTTCTTCCCGCTTTGATCCCAAGCCGTCGGTCCGATGCCTCGCGGAGCAATATAAGCCATCGTCCACGCAAACGAGTTGAGCATTTGTTTGGTTTGCTCGAATAATTCTTTGTTAGCATCTGGAAGCGTTTCACCATCGAGTTGCTTCTCGAACGCGACGCGTGTCGCGGCGAGAAACTCGATCCAACTCTTGTCATCCAGCACGTTCAAGACAACTAAATCGCGTTTCTCCAATTCGGCTCGTTCGACAATATACAGTCGCAGTTCAATCGCTTCCTGACTCGTAAAGTCAATCGCCCGAAATCGAACGCCGTCGTTGACGACATTAAAAACCTCTCGCGAGTCGCCGAACTGATTTTTCTGAGGCCAGCCAGCAAAGGACTTCTCCTGCAACGTGGCTCGCCAACCATCTCGTTGTTCGGCCCACGCAGCGTCGGTGGCGGGCAACTCACACGTCGCCTGAGCCACAAACGTTTCGTCGATCTTCGTGTTGATCTCGTCGGCGGGCAACTCCTTAAAGACTTTCAGCTGTTCCGGCTCGAAAAATTTTACGGCCGTCTTCTCGATCAGTGAGTCGTCTTTCTTCAGATGCTGGTTGAACCAGCGAAACGCATGCACTTGCAGCTCTTGTGTATCTTTGTGGCCGCCCGCCGTGATGTTCAGTGCAACCTTATCCGCCGCACCCAGCAATGTGTAGATCCGCCGGACACTCTCGAACGTCCGCACCACACCATCCAACGGGAAGATGCGATCCGTGTCGGTGTTGCTGATCAACAGAGGCCGAGGCGAAACCAACGCCGCAACCTTGGCATAGTCCCACTGATATGTGTTGACCATGTACATACAGTCGCAATGCCCCTCGACGCAGCCATCGACAACATGGTTTTGCAGATCGGTGATCCCGGCCACCGGCACGGCACACTTGATTCGCTCGTCGATCGCCGCGATCCACCAGCTGTAAGCACCGCCGCCGCTCCGCCCGGTCACGCCAAATCGCGACGCATCCACCTCGGGCCGCGTCTCCAAATAGTCGAGCGCTCGCACGCAGTTCCAGGCCTCGACACCGGCGGAAGTGTAGCCACGATTCAACCACCACCAGCGGTTGTGATTGTAAGTGCCATGATGCACGCCCTCGATCTCACCCATTTGCAGCGTATCGATAGTCAGGCAGACGTAGCCATTACGCGCGAACCAAGCACCGTGATGGTGATAGTGCGTCTTGTTACCGTAACTGATGCCATCCTTCTTAACGGCACCATGACCACACACGTACAGAATAGCTGGCAAGCGTTCGTCGACCTTCTTCGGCACGTACAAATTGCCCGTGACGTACAAGCCAGGCCGCGACTGAAATTGCACGTTCTCGACCGAGAACTCGTCGTGTTCGACCTTTCCTGTAACAACCGCCTGCAAATCCGTCTTCTCTGGCAGCGGATCGAGTCCCAGCATTTCCAACAACTCGCTACGGTAACGCTGTTTATTCTGCTGCCAATCTTCGGCCGACTCGATCTCAGCCAGACAAGCATTTCGCAGCCGATCGGTTTCGACACGAAAATACTCGGCAATCATCTTATCGCCGCGCGAAGTATCGATTGGCCGAGGCTCGTCGGCGATGGTTAAGCCCGCTGAAACAGCCAGGCAGACCGAAATGAATAGGCAACTTCGCATGACACGACTCCAGGCAATGGAAGGTAGCAATCCGTACCGTCGTATCGTGCCCGAATCGCGAGGGGATTGCAAGCTACCGAGTAGCGAGACTTTGGTGTTCGCGAGCCAAGCGTCAAGACAAGTTTCAGGCGCAACCCATAGGCAATCGAGCGAGATTCTGATACGAATTGCCGGAACGCATGAACCTGTCTCGAAACCACACCTACTTTCACCCACGATCCAGCACCATGCCGCGGCGGAGCGCGAGGGACACCTTGAGCAACAACCTGCTGTCGAGTATGGTCGACGCGGGCTCATACAGCTTGATGGTCGGGCTGGGGGAAACGTATCTGACGGCGTTTGCGCTGGCGTTGAGCGTGAGCGAGATCGCGACCGGATTGCTCGCCGCGTTCCCCATGCTGATCGGTGCGACGTTACAGCTAGCAGCGCCTTGGTGCATCGGGCGGCTTGGATCGCATCGCGTTTGGATCGTGGGCTGTGCGGTCGCTCAAGCCATCTGCCTGTTAATGACACCGCTCGCGGTGATCGCAGGAGCCTGGCAACTGGCCGTGCTCTACGTGGCCTCGTCGCTGTATTGGGCCAGCGGCCTGGCCACCGGACCGGCCTGGAATACTTGGGCCGAAGAGATCATTCCGCCCGTGATTCGAACTCGTTTCTTCGCCCGTCGATCGCGCGTGTCGCAATCCTGCTTACTGGTGGGATTCGCAGCGGGTGGTTTGCTTCTGGCCTATGCCAAACGCCACGCCTTTGTCGTCACCGCCTTCAGCGTCATCTTCATCGCTTCCGGCGTCTTTCGGTTGGTCAGCGCCGGAGCCCTGTATCGGCAGAGCGAACCATCGGCTGGCCGAGCTGCGATGGGACACAAGAGTTTGCGACAAGTGTTGCTTGGCTTACGGGGACATGCCGGCGGGCGTTTGTTGATGTACCTGTTTGCGGTCCAGATCGCCGTCCAGCTGTCGGGCCCCTACTTCGCACCCTATATGCTGGCTCGACGAGGTATGACTTACACGGAGTTCATGTTCCTGATCGCACTTGGATTCGTCGGCAAAGTGATCGCGCTGCCCGCATGGGGACGACTGGCGAAACGAGCCGGAGTTCAACCGTTGATGTGGATCGGCGCGATCGGCATCATTCCGTTGTCCGGCAGCTGGTTAGCCCTCCAGTGGATCGAGCACGACATGCTGTATTTATCGTTCGTGCAAGTCTTTGGCGGCTTCGCCTGGGCCGCTTATGAACTCGCCTTCTTCCTGATGTTCTTCGAGACGATTCCACGCCATGAACGGACGAGTGTGTTGACCATTTACAACTTTACCAACGCGTTGGCACTCGTTCTGGGTGCGGTGATCGGAGCCAGTTGGCTGGCGTTCGTTGGCCAAAGTGGCGAGTCGTATTTGCAACTGTTTGGACTCTCGTCGGCGGCACGAATTCTGACGCTGGTCTTTCTATTGCGAGTCCCGCACATGGAGATCCGAGCCGTCGCGATGTCGCTCCGCACGCTGGCGCTGCGGCCATCGGAGGGCGGCAGCCTCGACCGTCCCGTGCTGTCGGCGATGGAAGATGAACGATCGTAGCACGGAATTCATGCCGTGACTTTGCGCCATTCAGCCTTCGGTGTCGCGTGCTGGTCAGAGTTCAGAGCCGGAATGAATTCCGGGCTACGGCTAGCCGCGATAAGTCGCAAAACAGCGAGGCGTTTCCCACAATCGAGTCTCGACGATCGGAAAACCGTTTTCCAGAGCGCAGTCGTGGATCAGCTTGGCGATATTCTCGGCCGTGGGATTAGCGTCCAGGAGAAACACCGGCTCGCCCATTCCTTGCAGCACTTCCACCATCGGATCATTCCGATTCAGCAGCATGCGATGATCGAGATTCTCGTCAATCCAAGTGCTGACGACTCGTTTGATGTCCGAAAAATCCAGCACCATCCCGCGGTCGTCCAGCGATTCAGCTTCGATGGCGATCACCGCGCGACCGTTATGCCCGTGCAAGTAGCGGCACTTCCCGTCGTAGTTCATCAGACGATGGCCGTAACAAAAGTCGATCTCGCGAGTCACTCGAAACACGGCGGGCTCCTTCGGTGTTGGTGAATCAGTATCATGGGGATTGTAGAGCCGGAAGCGGAGAGCGGAAAGCGGAGAGCCCTAGACCAACGAATATAGGGAGACGACGAATTGCAATGAGACTTCCCGTACACATTCGTCGTCTCCCTATATTCGTTGGACACTTCGCATTCATGCGCTAGGATTTTCAAACTTCAAGACATGCAAGGTGACTGGCGCGAGATGAACAATCGTAGTACTTCCAAGTTCCGCGATACCCGACACTTTCAAACTCCGCACTTGGAAGTACTGAATGACGAATCCCCAATTCGCCAATTACACAGCGGTTCGATCCCGGCATGGCAACAAGCCGGAGCCGACTTCGTCTGGAGCCCCTACACGCAAATGAAAACCACGCCGCTGCCGATCCCGGTGGTGGCGACCGACGGTGTGTACCTCATCCTGGATGACGGCACCCGCTTGATCGACGGCATGGCCTCTTGGTGGACGGCGTGCCACGGTTACAACCATCCGCACATCATCGCCAAGGTCACAGAGCAGTTGCAACGCATGCCGCACGTGATGTTCGGCGGCGTGCATCATGAACCAGCGTTGCGGCTGGCGTCGCGGCTAGCCAACCTGCTGCCTGGCGACTTGAAGCATGTCTTCTTCAGCGACTCGGGATCGGTTTCTGTTGAAGTCGCGTTGAAGATGGCCGTCCAGTATTGGTTGAATCGCGGCATCACAGGTCGCTCGAAGTTTCTGTCGTTCCGCCACGCGTATCACGGCGACACGACGGGAGCGATGTCGGTTTGCGATCCCGTCAACAGCATGCACTCACACTTCAAGGGCTTCTTGCTGGAACAGTTCACACATGCGGTGCCGCAGATCGATGCCGAATTCGACGAACTCGATCGATTTTTGCGAGACACGCGAGAAACTCTCGCCGGTGTCATCATCGAGCCGCTGGTGCAAGGTGCAGGCGGCATGAAGTTCCATCCGCCGGAGTCGCTGTTGCGACTGCGACAACTTTGCGACGAGCATGATGTGCTGTTGATCGCCGACGAAATTGCCACAGGCTTTGGCCGCACCGGCACGATGTTCGCTTGCGAGCAGGCCTCGATCGTCCCGGATATCATGTGCGTCGGCAAAGCGTTAACGGCAGGCACGATGTCGCTGGCCGCCACTGTCGCTACGGATCGAGTGTTCGATGCGTTTTGGTCGGACGATCCGGCTTGTGCCTTGATGCATGGTCCGACATTCATGGCAAACCCGCTCGCCTGCGCCGCAGCCAACGCGTCGTTGGACCTATTCGAAACCGAACCGCGTCTTGCGCACGTAGCCGAGATCGAAACGCGATTAGCAGAAGGTCTGGAACCGTGCCGCGAGTTGGTGGGAGTCGTTGACGTACGCACCAAAGGAGCGATCGGTGTAATTCAAGTCGCCGAGCTTCATCACGTGGAACAGCTACGCGCGACGATTGTAGCGGAAGGCGTTTGGCTGCGGCCGTTCTCCGATATCGTTTACATGACGCCGCCGCTGACGATCAGCGACGAGGAAATCAACACTCTCTGCGGCACAGTTCGAGAGACGATGGCACGTTGGGCAACGTGGTAGGTGGGACGCGATTCCATCGCTACGAGACCGGCGAGGTCGGAGACCTGCGCCGAGCGAGCGGTGGCTGGGGTTGAGGCTTTGCGAAACCCCGGCGCATTGCGGGTAACCTCGACTCGTGCCAATCATTGCAAATGAAACAGCGTTCCGCGTTCCTGGCCGTGGCGTCGCAAAGCCTCCGACACAGCCACCCAACCGCTGGGCAACATGTAGTTGTCGTACGTCAGCCTTTCTGGGCTGACATAGCAGGAGCGGGTCAGGCTGGAAAGCCTGACGTACAATCTAGAACGTGAAGTCGATCGACTCGTTCGTACGAACCGTGACTTCTTGCCACTTGTACCTGCTCTCGCCTAACAATTCGGTCGGCGGCTGAACATATCTGCCAAGTTGCGCGATGTCGGCTTTATCGAGCTCCTCGTTGGCAGCACGATACTTATTCTTCGAGACGATCAGAACGAAGTAGCGTCCGGCATCGGGCAGTGTGACCTGGTATCGCCCTTCGTTGTCGGCACGCGCATACGCACCACCAATCGATTGAATGATGCGTAGATTATCGCTGTCCTCGCGCGGCAGCGGATCGCCCGGTCGCAGCCCTTCCACCGGCGCTTTGCCTGTCGGAGCCGGGCGTTGTTCTGTTGGCAGCACGATCACGACCGAACCATCATCGGGCAGCGTCCGCCCACCTCCCGTCGCGTAAACCACCGCTCCCGACAGCACGCACGGAACGGGAGCCGCATTAACGACTTCCTTGGTCGCACGACCGCCAGTCACTAGCATGCCGAGGCCAAAGGACACGATGGCCACGACCGCCAGCAAAATGCCTTGGGCATATAAGATGCGGCGCGGCACGGCGACGCGATCCAAATCGGTCGCCGTCGAGAGTCGCGGCGCGTAGTCGTCATCGTCCGATTCGTAATGCCATTCGACATCGTCGTCGTAGACCACAAATTCGGCATAGGGATTTTCTACTTCGGACTGACCCGTCTCCTGTCCAGAGGCCTCGTGTTCGTCAACTTTTTCGGTTTGCTCGTCAGACGCATCGGCCTCGGGAACTTTGATCTTCCCTTTGCACTTCGGGCACTTGGCCCGCAGTCCCGCCTGCTTCGAGCTGACGTTCAGCCGCTGACCACAGTGTTCGCAGGCGAATTTGATCGGCATGGGCGTGGCAGCGGAATGCGGTGGCTGGTGATATCGGAGGGGACACAAGCTTGAGCGGACAACTTTCATCCTAGCCTAACAGACACTCGAAACGCCTGCCAGAATCCAAGTGT
>CAUJKL010000762.1 GCA_963204995.1 Planctomycetota bacterium
CCAAGGTCGCAACCCGTTGCCGGAGCTTCGCAAACGCAAATAGCTTGAAAGCATGGTGTTTCGTAAATCCACTCGACAACTGCGACCGAAGTTCCGGCAGATGCGGCGTTTGCTTCGATCCGGCCTACACCTGATGAGAAACGCGTCCTAGCAGCGCAGCAGCGAACCGGCGACGGTATCGTCGATCACAGCCTGTACGGCGGAGAGACCTTTTTGAGATTCAAGTTGTCCCACGCCCCAGATGATATTAGTTCCTCCCAGCACTTGAGCCATGCCCGTGAGGACTTTTTCGAGATTAGTAGGCTGGAACAAGGCTTTGCGCGGTTCCGGCAGCGGTGTGGAAGCTTATACCGGAACTGCGAAGACTTGTTCCGGCCTACATTTTCTGTCGAGGTGAACATCAGGGCACAACCGATCCGTGACACGTTCACACCGTTCACTGCGAGCAACGGATCCGAAATTCGCTGCCTGCTTGGCCGAGGAGCGATGGGAGAAGTGTATCGAGCTTCGCAACTGAAGTTGGATCGCCGCGTGGCCCTCAAAGTAATCCACCGCCGCTACGTTCCCGACGATGATTCGCTGGACGAGCAAGAGACCCAGGAGGGAACCATCCTCGGGACGCCCGATTACATGGCTCCCGAGCAATTCCAAGACGCCCATAACGTCGACGGGCGGGCCGACGTCTACTCACTCGGCTGCACCTTGTACAAGCTGCTCACTGGGCGAACACCGTTCAACACCGGTGGACCCAAAACGCTGTACGAGAAGATGAAAGATCATCTGGAAACTCACCGACTTCTCTGCACACGCTGCGCGCTGGCATTCCAGACGCGTTAGGCAAGTTGGTAGGCCAGATGCTGGCTAAAGATATGAGCGAGCGCACCAGCTCGGCGACCGAAGTTGCAAAGCAGCATGAGCGTTTCTGTAAGGGTTCGCGATTACCAGAGCAGGTCGCGCACGCGAATTCGCTGGCTTCCGGATACAATGCGGCGTCGGTTTCGGACGCTGGCAGCGTCCGCCACGAATGTCTCACTTCAAACTGCGTGGAGTATAGCAAGATGAAAACCAACATGAACCGATCCAGAAACTTACAGAATTGGAACGTCGCGGCGACGCTCGCCGCAGTACTGCTGGCGGGGAGTCTGACGCGGAACGCCGCAGCGGGTGAGCCGCTCTTTCCCGTCCGAGCCGCAGAGAACGGTCGCTATTTGATCGATGCCAGTGGAAAACCTTTCCTGCTCCACGGGGACACCGCTTGGAGCCTCATCGTACAGCTCACAAAAGAGGAGACCGAGGAGTACTTGGAGAACCGACGTCAGAAGGGAGTGAACTCGATCATCGTGAACCTGATCGAGTTCAAATACGCTGACCACGCACCTTTGAACCGAGCTGGTGATCCGCCCTTCATCACACCGGGCGATTTATCGAGCCCGAACGAGGCGTATTTCGCGCACGCGGAGTGGGTCATTCGACGGGCGGGCGACAAGGGAATGCTCGTGGTCTTGAATCCGTGCTACACGGGTAACGGGCCGCCTGGTTCGACGAAGAAAGACGGCTGGGCCAATGAGATTGTCGCGAGCACACCGGAAGTGTGCCGCAACTACGGACGTTATATCGGCCAGCGATACAAAGGCTTTGCCAACATCATCTGGCAGGCCGGAGGCGATCAGACACCGAAGGCCGGCTCGCTGCTGGAACGCAACTGGCTGGAGATCCTGCTTGGCATCAAGGACGAGGTGCCAGCACACCATTGGACTGCCCATTGGAGGAATTTCACAACCGCCGTTGATAACCCGGCCTTTGCGTCCTGCATGACCTTGGACAATGCCTATTCCGGCAACCGCACCTATATTCAGGTATTGAGGGCCTACAACCGCGACAATCCCAGGCCGACGTTCCTCAACGAGGCGCACTACGAGGGTTTTGGCCTGACCTCCTATTCCAACGCAAAGAATGAGTCGCCGGGAATGATGCGCGCGCAGGTCTACTGGGCGCTCCTCTCGGGGGCGACCGGCCATCACTTCGGCAGCCACCACATCTGGTCCTTCGGCTGGCCGGGTATCCAACGGTATCGCGTGACCACCTGGCGCGAGGGCATGGAGTCGCAAGGCTCGCGCGAGATGGTCTTCGTCAAGAGGCTTTTCGAAGGCCGCGCCTGGCATGAACTCGTTCCGGATCAAGATCACTCCGTGGTCGTGAGCGGCTATGGGACGTTCGGCAAAGACGACTTCACATCCGGCGGCGACTACGTGACGGCGGCTCGCACCGGCGACGGGAGCCTCGTCATGGCCTATGTGCCTTCGACGGGGACTATGCCGCGGACGATCACCGTCGACATGGCGAAGCTTGACGTCGCCGCACGAGCCCGCTGGTACAACCCGACCGCTGGAACCTACACCACGATCGACGGTTCTCCGTTGGCAAACAAGGGCTCAAGAGACTTCGCTACTCCTGGTGACAATGGGACGGGCACGAACGACTGGTTGCTCGTCCTCGAGGCCGGCAGAAAGGACTGATGAACCATGAAGCCTATGTACACAGCTCTGTTGAGATTCAGCATCTCCATGTCGGTATTGGGAGCGATCCTCCTGGTCGCATGCTCGGTAATGACTTCTCGCGCACGGGTGGCGGAGGACGAATCGGCCTTTCCCGTTCGCGTCTCGGCAAATAGTCGCTACTTGGAAGACGCGCGCGGCAACCGGGCTGTTAGCGTCTTACCAAGACTGCCGGTAATCCACTGTTGGGCCGCCTTGGAATCGACTCGGACGAACGCCGCGAGGACTGTCGCACGCGTCACCTGCATGCACAGCGTCGGTAGCGCCGCGATCAAACGCGTAAAGCCGCCTTTGCTATGCTGACGCTCCATCTGCTTGAAGCGACCGAACAGCGATTCGATGATCTCCGTTGACAGCCAAGCACGCTCGCGTTGAGCTTGCTCGACGAGGTTTCAATCCGGATGGCATGCCCGACGACTGGGAGGAAAAACACTCACTTGACCGGAACGATCCTGCTGACGAACCGAAGGACGCCGACAGCGATGGGTACACGAACCTGGAGGAGTTCCTGAACGAATTGGCAGATCGACGCAATGAAGTCCCCCGGTGACTATCTTGACAGCCCGCGTGCAGGGCTGAATAATCGTGCGTACACGCACAATATATTTGAGGTGGTTTTCGCGAACGATGGGAGCTGAGTGGTGGGATTGCGTGATAGTCTGGCGATGCAATTGCGAGCAGCGTACTTTTCGCTCCGGCGAACTGCTCAGGCGCGGCTGGTGGCGTCGGGAGCCACGGTCGATCAGGTGGTCGTAATGACGCTGCTTACGGAAGAGCCGGGAATGACGCAGCGAGAGATCGTCGAGAGATCTTTCTCAGATCCTAGCACAGTGCGCGCGATGCTCGTGTTGCTGGAGCAGCGCGGCTGGGTACGGCGAGAGCCCGATCCGGACGACGCGCGCGTTCGTCGCGTCTCTCTGACAGCGGAAGGGCGCAAGCAACACCGCCAGCTACAACGCATTGGACACATCGGCGATCCGACAGACATGGAAAACCTGATGTCAAAGAACGAGTTACGCGTTGTCACCAACTGCTTGAAACGAATCGCCCAAAGACAGGCTGAGCGGGAAACCAGTCAACTCGCAACCCCGTAGCTTGACCTCTCCGATTCGAGCGCCAGCCTGCTCGACTCGGTGAGGTCAAGCTACAACTCGTCGCGGAATAACTTCACACTCGACCA
>CAUJKL010000763.1 GCA_963204995.1 Planctomycetota bacterium
GGCTGGTCGCGCGGGATCGGCTGCCAGCTGACGAAGCGAGTGCTTTCCCGCAGTTTGGTAATTGGTCGCTGCAAACCGACACGAGCGACTTCCGTCCGTACGGTGCCGTTTACCGGTTGCCATTTCGCGGCCGGCATCCCGATGATCTGTTCTCGCTCGAACCACATGGCTTGGTCGAGGTGACGCTCTTTGCCGTTGGGCAAGGCCGCTTCTACGCCGACGCGCCGATCTACATTCAGAGATTCAATCCCGTTCGCCGCGGGTTGCAATTCGAGGCGACTCAGCGCGACCGATAGCCTGTTTCGGAAAGCCGAATGACCGCCTATCCTATAGGGCTTGTTGCGGATCGCGAACGGTCGACACTTGGATAGGCGGAAAGCTTGCAAGGATGGCCCAGCTTGATACTAAATGGAAGCAGAGCCTGAGGCGACGCGTGGCGGTCTGGTTTCAGCAGCATGCGCGCGATCTGCCTTGGCGGCAAACTCGCGATCCTTACCACGTGTGGGTTAGCGAGATCATGCTGCAACAAACGCAAGTCGTCACGGTGATTCCGTATTTCGAGCGGTTCATTGCCACGTTTCCGACCATCGCTGCGCTCGCGGCGGCACATGAAGACCAAGTGCTTCGTCTGTGGGAAGGGTTGGGCTACTATCGCCGCGCGCGACAGCTTCACAAGGCGGCACGCGTGATCGTTGACGAGCACGATGGTATCTTTCCTCGCGACCCGGACGCAGTGAAAACGCTTCCCGGTATTGGACGTTATACGGCGGGAGCGATTCTGTCGATCGCCTTCGACGCTCGCGAACCGATCCTGGAAGCGAACACGATTCGCGTCTTCAGTCGCTTGATCGCTTACCGGGACGACACGACAAGCTCGGTGGGGCAACGAGTTCTGTGGCGAGCGGCCGAAGATTTCTTGCCGCGAAAGAATCCTGGCGATTTTAATCAGGCGATGATGGAGTTGGGAAGCGAAGTCTGCACGCCGCGCGATCCACAATGTCACAATTGCCCCGTCGCAATGCTGTGCCCGACACGCGCCGAGGGCTTGCAAGACGTGATTCCAGCGGCCAAGAAGAAGGTGGCTTACGAAGATGTTGTCGAAGCCTGTGTCGTGGTTCGGAAAAACGGCAAGGTGTTACTGCGGCGTTGTGTCGAAGGCGAGCGATGGGCGGGCTTGTGGGATTTTCCACGCTTGGCCAGCGGTGCGCAGACTGGTGCTGCATTGCACCGAGAGTTGGGCGCAGGTGTTCGCGAACTGACGGGATACGACGTCGCCATCGGTGAACACTTGAAGACAATCAAGCACGGCGTGACGCGATTCCGTATCACGTTAAAGTGCTTTGAAGCGGCACATTTATCAGGCAATCGGAAGCGTGGCGAGTTTGCTTGGGTTCGGCCTGATCAATTGGACGCCTATGCGCTGAGCGTCACCGGGCGGCAAGTCGCCGACTTCCTGCAGTAAGCTGTCGAGGCCTGCCAACGCATTGCAGATCACACTGGGGGCGGAGTCGGTGTGGCAACGTCGCCTGCCGTCGTGATCGAGAGGCCGCCGGAGGCTCGCAGATCGATGCGATAAGCCTTTCCTTTTTTGACTTTGATGGAAGGAGCTTCGCCGTGAACCGCGCGGATGCCTAATTCGTTTTGCTTGGCCTCGCTGTTGGCCACTTCCCAAAAGTCGCCCCAGATCTTTTTCTCGAAGTCCGACATCTCGCCGCCTCGACCGTACACGGCTGGTCGCAACCCGTCTTCGTCCAGTGCAAATCCGTCGCGAGGCTCTTGCATCTCGCCGAAGATACGACGGAAGAGGACTAAGGAAGTAGAACGGTCGATGTCGGCTTCTTCGACGTATTTGTCGTCGAACTTTACCACCCAACTGTCGATGTACAACACTTCGCCTTTGATTTCAAATCGTTTGGCGACGCCGATGGGGTCGCCGTTGCCATTGATCTCTTGGAATTCAATTTTGGTGAGCGTCGTGCCTGTCGCTTCGTCTTTCGTTTGATCGACGACACTGACGAGCGCCATACGGTGATCGACCTTTAACAACCGCAGCGAAGTATCAAGCCGTTCTATCTCCCTCTGCTGCTGGGCGACTTCATCCGTCAACGCGCCGATCTCTTGCTCATGGGCTCGAATCAACGCGTCTTTTGCTTCGAGTTCGACCTTGGCCTGGGCGAGAGCTTGGGCGGCTTGTTTTGCTTCGATCTCGGTCGCGTTATAGGTGTTGTATCCGTACCAGCCGCCGACCCCTAAGCCGCCGACAATGATGGTGGCGAGCAAGGTCCGCACGGCGCTGGTAACGATCGACACTTTTTCCATCATGCTCGTTTTAGCCATCGTCTACCTTCCTGAAGGCTCGCCATCGTCTCAGAATCAGGGAACGCCTGAATTCTTCTTCGGCATTCACAATTCTACGTCACTACGATCCATGATAGGTGCCTGTTCGGAGCAGTAAAAACACGCTGAATCAAGCGATTATTCGGATTATCGCGGTTCGCGGACGCGGAGAGGTTGTGAAAAAATCGTGGGATAGGCTTCCAGCCTGTCATTTTCCCCGTATTTCTGACAGGCTGGAAGCCTATCCCACCCAATAAAATCACAGCCTCGGCGCTCTAGCGACCTAGGAGGGTGCGAACGGCGGCACCGATGTCGGGCTGCGACATGAGATGCTCGCCCACGAGTATGGCATCGACGCCAGCTTCCTCGAGCAACAACGCATCTTCGCGGCTGTGAATGCCACTCTCGCCGACCAGTACACACTCGCCGGGAATCTGTTCGCGCATCCGGATCGTGTGGTGCAGATCAACCTCAAATGTGCGGAGGTCGCGATTGTTGACGCCGATCAACGTGGCACCGGCAGCGAAGACTCGAGCCAAGTTCGCCGGTTCATACAACTCGACGAGCGGGGTCATGCCGAGTTCGACAGCTTCGTTGTGGAGCTTTCTCAGGTTGCAGTCATCCAGGCATTCGGCAATCAGCAGAACCGCGTCGGCACCCGCGACACGCGCTTCGAGCAACTGATATGTGTCGAGAATGAAGTCCTTGCGCAGGACCGGCAAACCGACAGCGGCTCGGATGTCTCGCAGGTAATCGAGGCTGCCTTGGAAATACTGCTCGTCCGTCAGAACGCTGATGCAGGAGGCACCGTTCGCTTCATAAGCCTGTGCGATCTCGACGGGATGGAAGTCCGCGCGAATCAGACCTTTCGAAGGGCTGGCCTTCTTCACTTCGGCGATCAGCTTAATCGATCCGCCAGCCGCTAAGGCACCGAAGAAGTCTCGGGGCGTGGGAGCGTCCGCGATCGCGGCACGCAGTTCTGCTGCGGGGCGAAGTTCTTTGGCACGCGAGATTTCGTCCCGCTTCGTGGCGACGATCTTGTCGAGGATGGTG
>CAUJKL010000764.1 GCA_963204995.1 Planctomycetota bacterium
AAGTGGCTGGAGCAGTCGGTGGCCGCAGACTGACCCATCGTTTCCTCACTTTGGCGAGCTAACGGACAGACGTTCATTACTTGAAAAGTGTGATTTAAGTAAGACTCTCGCAGTGGATTAACCGCCTTCGCGGCTAACCAAACACTCGGCATCGGAGTCATTTAGCGATGTCCTCACGATGCTCTCCAAACATATCCGCAGCGGATTCTCCGTCAACATGATTTTCGACCCGAGAATTCCTTACTGCGGCGGCCGCGCCTCGCGCAGACTCAGCTTTCTCTTGGCTCTCAGACGCAGCTGGAAAATGCAAAAAAAGTAAGAATTTTCCAGGTGAAGATGCTAGCACTGCGTGACCCGAGTGCGGGCTCGGCGTCACTACGGAACACGTAATTCCAGTACGCCAGCCACGATGCGGTGCTCGACACCGGTCGACATCAAGGCGCGATCAAGCAATTCGTCGAGGGTTAGTTGCTTAACGTCGAGCGAGATGCGTTGTTGAAGTTTCGCTTGACTCGAGACATCCATTTGAAGTTGCAAGCCTTCGCGTTCGGCGACAGCCTTGATGATGGCACCGATCGGCTGGTTCTCGACGCGTAAGTCGAATCGCTTGATTCCGGGTGTCGTTTCAACTCGGCGGATCGTTTCTCCGCGAATCAATCGATCGATAACTTCGTGCTCTTCGAAGGTGCCCGTGATCGCTAGCCGTGCTCCATCTTTCTTAATGCCGACGCCGGGAAACGCCGCGGCGATGGTTGTCGCAGCAGCGTTCAAAGCGCCTTTCGGCGAATAACTCCGTTCGATCGACGCCTGTGTCGGCATCGGCACAAGTCGAATTGCGGAACCGTCGCGAGCTAACTCGAACGTCATATCGAATCCAGCCAACAGCAGAGTCATGCGGTCCGTCAAAGGCATGGCCGGTAAATCGCCGGCAGGCCAGAGATCATGCGGGATCTGTTCGCTGTTGATCACTCTTGCTTCAGCTAGCTGCGCGAGCTGGCTGAGTAACTCTCGTGGCGTCGCCAACTCTTCCCAAGTCCAGGCGGCACTCGTCGCGAAACGCGTTCGCGCTGCCGTTGGCAATTGTTTCACTTCATCACGTCGGATTGCCGCAAGCGTGGCAAGTTTCTCGGTAACTGGCTTCGACCCTAAATAGGCAACCGAACCGACAAAACAGACGCCTCCGCCAATCTCACTGCCGATACGTTGCAAGGCTTCCTGCAACGTTGCATCCGTGACCAGCAATTCGATTTCGTGATCCGGGTCAACTCGTCGATCAAGCCAGATGGCAATGCGTTGATTGTTGGCCAAGCCGCGCAATGCTTCGCGAATCGGGGACTTCCACTCAAATCCCATCGTCGAATCTAGCTGCCGACGAAAGTCCTCGCCGATCTTCCAAGCGATAACTTCAGCTTCTTCCGCCGAGCTGCCCACCTTGGCGAACGATGTCGCCAAGATGGCGACCCCAAGCCAAGCTATCACGAACATGGGACGGAGCGGAATTCGGTGCGTCAAAAATGCCAACACGTTCCCTCCTCGTTGTCAATCGGAAAGGTTTACCAGAACCAAAAGTTTTACCAAATGGAGCAATCTTGAGCAGCTGCGTCGCGCGATCGTTGTGTCTGCCAGGGAGTCCGATTACATTCGAACTAGTGGAAGCAACTGGTGCCTGACACTTTGATCGCTTACTTCGATGGGAGTTTTACGTGGGCACTCCGACACCGCGGCATCCTGGCCTCGATACATTGTACCAACGTTATCTCAACCATGAGGACTCGGCGGCCTTTATCGCTGCCGTCGCCCGTGGTTACACGATTGGAACGCTGGAACGCTTGGCTGAGTTTGGGCAACGTACTTCGCGACGTGCAGCCACGATGGCCTTAGGGCTCCTTGGGGACTATCGCTCGAACGACGTCATGGGTCGGCGGCTGAGTGACGAAGATCGCGGCGTTCGGATGTTGGCGGAAAACAGTATTCGCGAGTTGTGGTATCGCGACGGAAACGAAGCGCAGCGTCAAGCACTTCAAGTCGCCATTCGATTGAATAACGCCGAACAGTCCGCACTCGCCACTCGAGTGACCAGCGAACTGATTGACGAAGCACTCTTCTTCGCGGAAGCCTGGAATCAACGAGCCATTGTCTATTTTCAGCGCGGACGATACGATGATTCGGCGAACGATTGTTTTCAAACCCTGGAGTTGAATCCCTATCAATTTGCCTCTGCGGTTGGCATGGGGCAGTGTTACCTGGAAATGAACGAACCGCAGCCCGCCCTCGATTGTTTTCGACGCGCGCTAAAACTCAATCCCGGCCTCGAAGACGTCCGCGCTCAAGTCACTTATCTTGAACGCGCGCTCGAAGGACGTTAGCGCCATCCGTAGGCTCGTGCGTGTTTTGAAAGCAGCGGATGTGATCCCGCACGTCGCCAGCTAGCACTCGATTGCTAGCGCGCACGAGATCTTATTGGCTGAAATTGCAATCGAAGAAAGGCGGGCACTCCTTCATGTCGAGGGTTGGTCTTTACAACTTCCATCCATCTGCCAGGAGGCGCGTTATGCAAATCCAAATCGCGATCGGCAGCAGTCCTCAAGTAGCGCGGAAGCACTTTTTGCAAACCACCGACGAACACTTTGATCGTGCAATTCAAGGTGGCGCAAAAGGCGGCACACTTGCGACGCAAAATCGAGCGCAGCACACACACGCTCAAGTTCGCACGGACAAGCAAAAGGGAGACGACGCGCGACGTAAGGCCCTTGCGTCAAACGAAGTCGGGCGAAGTGACGCGAAGCCGTGCGAGAACACACAAAAAAAAATGGCGGAAGTGCATGGGAATCGAACCCACCGGAGCCGCGTTTATCGCAACTCCCAACGGTTTTGAAAACCGGGGCCACCACCAGGTGTGCAAGCACTTCCGTCTTTGTTTTTCTTGGATAATCGCCATTTTAGTGGGCGATTGGGTGTTTCTTCTTGGGTGATTGACACCTGAATTGACACCCGATAGGCTGTTTTGTGAAAGTTAGACACCCGCAAGCGGTAACTCGCGGGTGTCAGTGACACCCACCTTACCCTTTGACCGGAGGTGAGCATCATGGCTCAGTCTAATCGATCGGCGACTCGCCGCAAAGCAACCACTCAAAACGGCTGGGAGCCGCCGTACGACGACTTCCCGCTTTCATATCACCCGCCAAGCGGCAGACTCTACAAGAAGATCAAGGGCAAGCGGTTCTACTTCGGGTACGCGAGCGATTGGGAAGCCGCGACCAAACGGTTCGACGACGAAAAAGATGATTTGTACGCAGGCAGGACACCTCGCGTAGCAGGCGATGGACTCACGATCCGTGACCTATGCAATCGATTCCTTACGTCCAAGCAGAATCAAATTGATTGTGGCGAGATCACGAACCGTACTTTCCTTGACTACAAGGCGAGTTGTGATCGACTCATTGTGCATTTTGGAAAGACTCGACTTGTCGAAGACTTGGCGGCAGACGACTTTGAACAACTCCGATCTAGCATCGCCAAGACACGCGGTCCTGTCGCACTTGGGAACGAGATTCAGCGGATTCGGACTGTTTTCAAGTTCGCGTTCGACAACATGCTTGTATCTAATGCAATCCGGTACGGAAGCTCATTTCAAAAGCCAGCCAAGAAAGTATTGCGGAAGGCAAAAGCCGAGAACGGCAAGCGCCTTTTCGAGCCCTCTGAGATTTGCCAGATGCTTGACGCATCAAATCCAACGCTGAAGGCGATGATCCTTTTGGGCGTCAACTGCGCATTCGGAAATTCCGATTGTGCATCGCTCCCACTCGATGTGATTGACCTTCAAAACGGTTGGATCGACTACCCACGACCCAAAACAGGCGTTGAACGCCGCTGCCCGCTATGGTCTGAAACCGTCGAAGCCATGAAGGTAGCGATTGAGTCACGCCCGACGCCGAAAGGTGATGAGAACGCGAATTTGGTGTTCCTAACGCCGGGTGGCTCGCGATGGGTGTACGACAATCACAACCCTTTGGCAAAGGAGGTTCGGTTGTTCTTGATTGAGTTGGGTATCAAGCGGAAGGGACTGTCGTTCTACACTCTGCGGCACACGTTCCGAACCATCGCAGACGAGACGCGAGACTTTCCCGCAATTGACCTCGTGATGGGTCACAGCGATAACACGATGGGAGGAAACTACCGCGAACGCATCGCCGACGATCGACTCAAGGCTGTTGTCGATCACGTTCACGACTGGCTGTTCAGCAAACCAGAAGCCGACGGCGACGACGAGGGCGTTGATGCCAACGAGGCTGACGTACAAGACGATCGTCCCCAACTTCGGATTGTCGGGTAGAATCTCAAACATCGGGTAGGCGGGTAGCTCCCGCCGATGACTCGCCGACCGCAGCGGAAACACAATCGCCGTTGCGGTCGGAGGGTCGCCCGCAGAAAGGATTGTGAATGATGAATGTCGTAAATCCACTCGTCCAAATAACCTACCTCTGGAACAAACTGCATCCCGATCGCGAACCGGTGCAGGTGGATGTGCAGGTGACGGTCGACCCGCCTGCGATAATCCCTATCAGAACGAAGGACGCAGTGCCGACTCAGGCGGAGCTACAGGGCTACCTGATGACCGAACGTAACATGACGATCGCAGAAATCGATCGGCTGATGCTGCCGGACATCGTCGAGATACTGCGGCGCGAAGTGGAATCGAAATCTGGCAAATCAGAGTGTCACGTCACGCTCCAACAAATGGCATCGATAGTGAACAAGAGCAAACGACACTTGGAACGAGTAAAGACGAAACTGCCCCCGCCAACGGTAAAGGGAGGAAGTGGCAAGGCGGATGAATGGGCGTGGTCCGACGTGCGACCAATCCTAAATGAGATATTTGGGCGGCAACTGCCCGAAGTGTTTCCTGCTGATAGATTCGTGCGGCAGTAACCACCGACATACCTAGCGCAACCACGCGCAACCGCCCCCACCGATGATAAAACCTCACTCGCGGCAAATCGCTGCTAGTGAGGTTTTTTTCGTGCTAAACATTGAATGTGAATTTCTGAAACCGCCCCAAGCGGCGCGTCTGCTAGGCGTCTCGCCCGACAGTGTGCTGACCTGGATTCACTCGGGTGAGTTGAGAGCGGCGAATCTCACACGGACTCACGGCAAACGCCCCCGGTGGCGCATCCATCGCGCGGACCTGGTGGCATTCCTGTCTCGCCGCGCGGCGACTCCCCCGCCGAAACCCCAACGACGACGCCGACGGCAGGACGCGACGGTAACCGAATACTACTGATTCCCCTTGCTCGCGCGAGCAACAGCAGCCATTGACTAACGATCTTAGTCATCTATTTGGAGTGAAAGTACGATGAGTGACACATTGCAAGAAATCAGACAATCAGTGGCAACCTCGCCGTTCTTGTTGATCGATGCGGATGAAGACAGCGCACGCCTGCTAACTCACGGTGAGGCGATGAAGCGGCTCACGACAGGCGATAACTCGATTGCAATCATGGTGGACGTCTCGCGATGCTTAGCGTCATTCGAGCGATTGACGGCGGGGCTTGAGCAATTTGAACTGTGCGATCTGGTCAAGATCACAGCGAATCCCAAAAGCACGATCAATCACTGGGTGAACGTCGGGCTGATCGAACCTACGGTTCGACCGGCGCAGGGCAGCGGTCGATACAACACGAGGCTGTTCTCCAAAGTCGACGCATTCCGTGCCGGACTTATCGCCAGTCTGCGGCGGCATGGTGTGGCGCTCCCGATGATCCGACGGGTACTCCGGCTGCTGACGACATCGCAGGTAGAGGCTTGATTGCCATGACCACGACGAACGGACATCACGCCGACCCGCGAGACCTGGAGCCGCATCCGCTGATATCACAAGTGTTCGGCGCGATCGGCGAAGCAAATGGTCGCAATATCATCGTCGCAGCGGATCGAAAGACATTGCTTTCCGGCGTGGGACGCCTGCGGAGAGCGGTCGACGCTGAACAGAAGACCGTTCCGGTAATTGTCCGAGACGATCTGACCGACCCCCTCGACATTGAAGAGGCGGTACTCGGTTATCACGAAGCCCCGAATCGTGAATCGGCAGCGCGCATCCTAGCGAACCAACAACGGATTGATATGGAGCGGACCAACCTATCGAAGCACAACGGCACGCCGACAATCGCGGCGGCGACTCCTGCAATCATCGACACCCAAGGACGTACCGAAGCGGCAAATGCCGAGCGATTGATCGGGAAGTTTGGCGACGATATTCGATGGTGCGGCGCATGGAAGAAGTGGCTGTCGTGGGATGGCTGTAGATGGGTCACTGACGATCAGGGACGTGTCGAACACTTCGCGACCGAAACGGCGAACGAGCTTTGGTCTGAGGTTGGACGCGAGATTCCGAACGTCGATGACCAGACTCGAAACGAGTTGATTAAGTTTGCGAAGTCCAGCAATAGCGGCAAGGGCGTCCGAGAGATGTTGTTTCTGTCACGCAGCAATCCAGACGTTGCAGTCGCACCAGCCGAGATGGACGCAGATCAGTGGTTATTGAATTGCCCGAATGGAACGGTCGATCTCCGAACCGGATGTTTGCTTCCCCACAATCGCGCCGACAAGATCACCAAACTATGCCCAACAAACTACGATCCGAAGGCGACGGCTGTTGTATGGGAGCGGTTCTTGGCGTCCGTCTTCGACAACCAAGAGATCATCGACTTCATTCGACGGCTTCTCGGATACGGTCTCACAGGTGACACGCGGGAGCAATTATTAGCGATCTTTCACGGCGGCGGTAGCAACGGCAAATCGACCTTGCTTGAAGCCTATCGACGCACGATTGGTGAAGACTACACCATGCAAGGCGCGCCGGACGTCCTCATGGAGAACAAGAAGCCGAGCCATTCCACCGAGAGAATGGACTTGTTCGGGAAGCGGTTTGTTAGCTGTGCCGAGACCAAAGACAGCCATACTCTCAACAAGGCGTTTGTCAAAGCGTTGACGGGAGGCGAGCCGATTCGGGGTCGTGGCGTATTCGAGAATCCTTGGCAATTCAATCCGACGCACAAGATCATTCTCTCGACCAACTACAAGCCCCGCATCAAAGGGCGAGATCACGCAATCTGGCGGCGACTTTGTTTGGTGCCGTTCGCGGTTCAATTCTGGGACGCCGACAAAGGCGAATCGGGACCACCGGAACTCGAATGTGACAAGTTACTCAAAGAGAAGTTGACGACCGAGGCGGAAGGCATCTTAGCGTGGGCTGTCCGTGGCTGTCTGGAATGGCATAGGCAAGGACTTCAAATGCCAGACGCAGTGAAAGCCGCCACCAACGACTACAAGCAAAACGAAGATGTACTCGGCAAGTTTCTCGCGTCATGCACGATTTCAATCGATGGTCGCTCTCGCTTCAAATCTGTGTACGAAGCTCTTGAGACGTGGGCGACCGACACAGGCGAAAACTCACCATCACGAAAAGCCCTGAGTGCGTACCTGACCGATCAAGGCTATCGATGCGAGACCAGCGGCGGTACGGCTTATGTCTACAAGTTGGGCGTCCTCACGGAGGCTCAACGATGACCAACCATGATGATATGACGATTATGACGAGGTTCAGAAAGGTTCTTCATGTGTGTGCGTGTAGGGGCTTTATTGGAACCATGATAATAATCGTCATGGGTGGGAGTTGGGGGACAGCGGGTGGGGTACGGTTTCGGCTCCGACCCCGGCGACGCCGGACAACCACGGAGGCGGCGAGACTGAGGCGGGACGCCCAGGGCAACGGATACCTTAACCGATCAGACGACAGAATCGACGGAATCCGACGTTCGGATAAGGACTTACGACGCGAAAACGTGCCTGTTTTTTAGGCACTGACACCCGCTTATTGAGACTGTGACACCCGCAGTGGAGAAATGACGACGATGACCGACACCCCCGACACCCCCGACACCTTGACGACTGACGCCGAGACGACTGAGACCGAGACCAGTAAGGGCGGCGCGCCGAAGGGGAACCGCAATTCCATCCGACACGGCTTGAGGGCGTCGTCACTCCCTCCCGGCTGTTCATACCTGGACGGTCAATTGAGATCGCTTCGGAAGGGATTGCGACGCGAGATCAAGCGACAGCACGGCGATATCAGCCTTGTACACGAGGCGTCCTTGCAAAGCGCCCTGCGACACGAAACCCGCGCACTTCTTGCAGCACGTTGGCTTCGGATCGGCGGTGACGAGTTGCCACTTGAACAGCGGCTCTCTCTCTTGGCTGCAATCAGTACGGCGACCGACGCGAGAGACAGGTGCCTCAAGTTGCTGAGACTCGACCGAGACGGGACTCGCGACATCTTAGCGACTTTGTACTCACCAACAACGATCGACGACGACGACGCTCCAGACGAGCCTGAGAGCGACGATTCAGCGGCGAAGGCAGACGACACCGAACCAACGACGGAGGCTTCACAGTGAGCGGCTATCGGCTTCTGCGCTTCGATTGTAATGAAGAGACTCAACGACAGTGGGCGTTGTGGTTTCCCGGTTGTGGCGAGCGTCCGCTACTGATCCCCGACGGGAACGCGCGGGAGTTGCTTGCGGACTTCGTAAGGCAAGGCGGCTCGTTGCCAAACCCGGATGAGATCGTATCCGAGAGTGGTGACGGTCAACGGGAACT
>CAUJKL010000765.1 GCA_963204995.1 Planctomycetota bacterium
CATTGAACGTTCCTTGGAACGTCAGCGGTCCTTCGGGAAGGGTTGTGTCGACCGGCAGCGGATCGCTGTTCCAGGCCGTACTCGTCAAGATCGGCGGCGTCCCGTCGACCACGAACGTGGCCGAGAACGCTTCGTTTCCTGTGCCTTGTAAGTCAAGCAGAACGCCGGCGCTCAACGAGACGTTGTACGTTCCGTCGCCGACGATCGGGGCCAAGGTGAATTGCAGTGTATCGCCGTCGATCAGCGTCACGCCCGTCGCCGGTATCCCGCCCACGATCAAGTCACCGGGGTCGATCGAACTAGCCAGGATCGCTTCCGAGAAATCCAACGTGTAGACCGCCGGGAAAGCCGCGACACCCGCACCGTCCGTCGGCGTCGTTCCCGTCACGAATGGTGCGTCGTCCGCGCCGGACGCTCCCGCTACGTGGACCAAGTATTCCCCGGCGCTGTCGACGGCCGAAACTCGCAGCCGGTAAACTCCCGTCATCGTCGCGGCGTGAGTAATCAGCGCGTTGCCGTCTGTCCCGCCGTTGTCGTCCAAGGCGACCGACGCGCCGCTGGGATCAAACAATTCCAGCTCGGGGTCCAAGTTATTGACCGGATCGTTCGGGCCGGCGAACGGAGTGAACGTCTGGATCGTCAGATTGTCGCCCGCGTTGACGGCGAACTTGTACCAGTCGTGGTCGGTTGGCTGCTGAAGCTGGAATGAACCGATGCGCGTACTCCAAACGCCGCCCGCCGCATACTCGCCGGTGAACCAGAACGTCTGGTCGTCGACCGGATCGACGCTCATCGCACTATAGTCGCCGAACCGGTTACTGCCGACGTTCCCCACGCCAGCGATCAAGGTGTGTTCGCCTTGCGGCATCGTGCCCAGCGGGTCCGTGGCCAGGCGGCCGGTATAGGCGATGCTCGGTGCGGTCGTCGAACTGGAAACGTTATATCCGACCGCGATGTTGCCGCTGCCATCCATCGCAATGCCGCCCATCCAGCGGTGATCGTTGTCGGGAGCGATGGTTCCTTCCTGGTACAGCGTCCACGAACCGCCGCCAGTCTTGTGCAATTCGAACCAGCGCACACCGCCGTGATCCGTTCCGTCCACATCGGTAACGAGATTTCCGACGAGCGATTCATGCGTTCCAAAATTGCGGTACTGTAACCGATTCATGATCACTTCGCGGAGCGGATCGAGCGTGATCCCAGTGCCTGGTTGCGGGAAGCATTCGAAAGCAAAGAAGCCGCACAACTCGGAATCGATCTCCGAGATGGCGATGTCGGCGACCTGCGTAAATGATGAATTGCCGGGTGTCACGAAATCTGTCCTGAATTCCCAGACCTCGAGGAAATCTTGCGACGGATTGTTCGCGCCTGGATTGTGCGCTTCGTCATCGCGGTGCCGCATGATGTAATTCGGCGCACCGACCGGTGGCGGCGTGGCACCATCCACATCGGCCGGTGTCATGGCCTGGAATCCAAACCCGGCTAGAGCGGGCGCGGTGAACCGCTGCGTCGGGCGAGCGGGCAATCCCAACAGCATGTTCTCACGATCCAGCACGTATTCCGTCGGTTGGCCTTCGTTGGTTGTAACGTAGTAACCGTCGGGCCAGACCGCGTACTTTGGGTAATCAGGAAAATTCGGCGTCGCGAATTCGTACGCCGCCCACGCGTTGTCCGTCGGGTCGTCGGTCTGCGACACGTAAACACACAGGGCGTTTGCGATACCGGAAAATTCACTCAGCAACCAGCGGTCGGCCAACTGGTCGTACAGCACGATCGGGTCACCGGCTCCGATCGAGCAGTTGAAACTAGTGGCCAAGGTATCGGTGTTGATGGGGCCTTGAGCGATTGACCCGTCGGACTTGTTGTAAATCGTAAATGTCGAGCCGTCCGGATGATTGATCATCTGGATGTAGTAGTCGATCCCCACATCTCCGACGGTGTCGGGCGGCTGAACGCCGTTAAATCCTTGGCCTTCGATATTGATGATGGGAGTGTCGAACTGATTACTGCCACCGCTACCCGCTTGCACGAAGCCCAGCGCGGCCCCTGCGGCGGTGAGATCCTGCGAGTTTGCCGAACTGCTGTTGCCTTCCGTATCAAAGTCCGCGTTGCGGGTGACGACCAATGCGTATTCGCTGCCGCCGATGACGCGGATGAAATAGTTGTCGGGCGTCGCGTTGCTGGTCTGGTCGACGAAGTTGTTAATTACCTGTTCGAGGTTCAAGGCCGGAATTCCAACGGCGAGTAAAGTCGCCGATGCGTCGTACAACTCGATCGTCGACGAGCCCGTTTCATCCGCTGCGGCGATGGTCGCCGAGTCGCCATCGGTCAACGAGAAGCGATACCAATCCTCATCCCCAGGAAATCCCGATTGGCCGCGCACGGCACCTCGCCCCGCAAGTCCTCCTCCCAGCGAGATGAAACTGCCGTCGAGATCTTGAGCGGTTGCCGACGAGTCATTCGCGTTACCGCTGATCGATTCCTCCTCGATGGCCGCGTTCAGGAGCGCTTCCACGGTGTAAATGCCCGTCGTCCCGCCCGCGCCGGTCACGCGAATCGCATACGCGCCCGCTTGTGCGGCGACCAGGGTTTGCAACAGCACCGTGTCGCCGGCTGAAGTTGCTGTGACCGTCGCCAACGTCGACGTATCAGGGTTCACAACCGTGATGTCCGCTTGCAAACCGGCGTCGACCGTAACGACGATCGAAATGGTTTGCCCCGCGTCCAGCGTCAGGCCGATCACGTCGACTTCGCCACTCGCCGAAATTTCGCCGTTGACAGGCGGATCGTAGATCAACGAGCCTCGCGGGCCGACTTGCTGAAAAATGAGTTCGTTATCGGTGATGTTGCCCACGACGTTGGGAATCGGCAACGACGTCGGATAATCCGTCGGATCGCCGGTACTGGTAATCGCATTGGTGATCGTGGTCAGATGAGCGAATTCGCTTGCGGTATCGTCGATCGCGAGTACGCTGATCGTTTGTGGTGTGCGGTCGGTGCGATCAAAGGCAACCGAATTGGAAAAAATCGTTCCGTCCAGACTGACCAGACTCTGCGCGTCGGCCATTACGGTGACCGTCACGGGGCCGGCAGGTATACTGTCCAGGTTGATCGTGTAGGTGTCGGTTCCTCCGCCCTCGGCCAAGTCGGTGCTGCCGCCACTTTCGATCAACGTGACACCGGGCACGTCGTTGTCGGTGATCGAAACCGTCACATCTCGGATGGTCAAGCTGGTCGGATAGTCCGCCGGGTCGCCCGTGCTGGTAATTGCGTGCGAAATGGTGCTGGTGTGATTTCCTTCGTTGGCCGTATCGTCGATCGCGCGGACGAAAACGATCTGTGAGGTGGTGTCGGCCTTGGTGAACACTTGCGATGCCGCAAAGCTGATTCCATCCAAACTGATTTCGCTCTGGGCATCCGCCGTCACCGTGATCTCGACGAGCCCAGTCGGTACGGTATTCAGTCGGATCGTGTAATCATCCGTAATCCCGTTTTCGGAGGTCGCCGTACTTCCACCGCTTTCGATCACGGTGACACCCGGCGTTATGAACGATCGCACGAGTACGTCGTCCACGTACCAGCCCTCGAAGTCGTTATCAATATCGTCGATCGTATCGAAGTCAAAGCGAACCTCGATAGTGCTTCCCACGAACGGAGTCAGGTCGACCGTCGCGGAAGACCAGCCACTGCTCGGATTAAGCAGCAGTCCACTAAAATTGCTGCCGATGGTCTGAAACACGCCGCCGTTCGCGGAGACCTGAACCGCGCCCGTGTCAAACGGATCTAAGTCCTCGGCCGCGAAGAGATAATTGAAGCTTAGTTCCGCAACCGTCGCCGTAGTGAGATCGATCACCGGAGACGTAATTCGGCCTGCGGTGTGCCCCACGTCATAATTGCCTCCGCCCGTCGCGGTTTCATTCTGTCCAAAGTAAATGCTGTCGTCGGCCGAGTGTCCCGCCTCGTTCCCGCGGCCAGTCGACAGATGCCACAAGCCCAACACACCGCCCCCGGAATTGTCAACCGTAAAGCCGTCCAGATCCGGGTCTCCAACGCCGTCGCTGAAATCGGCGAAGTAAGACTCGGTGAGTTCGATCACTTCGGCCGTATCGGTCTTGACCACATGGATGCCGCCCAGTCCGTCGTCGGCATCGATGTAAGTGACCGTGATGATATCGCCCACGGCAACTTGCAAAATGCCGTCAGCGGCGGGAGCACCGGCTGCCGTACCGATCGCGCCTGTGAAGAGCCCGAAACCTTGGTCGGTCATCCAAACGATCTCCGCGTCGCCGCCATCGGATGAGATGATCAGGGTCTGGCCGCCTGACAAATCGGCGTCGCCCAATCTCACGCTGACCGTGTCGCCAACTTCATAGAACTCCGCATCCAAACTGATCGTGCCGTCGCTCGTGGGAGGCAAGTCGAACGCTTCGGTAACCGCCGTGGAATTGGCGCTGCCGCCATCATCGGCACTGAACCCCATGCCTCGCCGCGCGAACACGGTCCAGATCGTCTGTTGATTGGCACCGCCGGTTAAGGCGAAGTCGGCCGCCAGAATCGCATCGCGGGCATCCAGAAAGCTCGGGTTTGCGGGCTGCAACTTCATACCATCCATGACCAATTGCATGGCCAGATTGTTGCCGCCGCTACCACCATACAAATCCGGATCGAATCCCAGTCCAGGGTTGGGCAGGCTCGAGTCCAATGAATTTCCGTCAATCAACGCCCAGTTGAGATCCCACAGCGTGGACGCCCAAGTTTCGCCAATGGAATGGACCGAAAACGATCCGACGATATCGCCGTAGGTGCGATCGTTGACCGCGAAGTCATAGCTGTAGGGAAGCGAACGGATTCCGGGGCCCGTCGGCGGCTGACCAAGTGCATAGGTCCCGATTCCGCGGGCATCATTTGCGGCGTCGGCAGCGATCTGTGAGAGCATGAGGCCATGCCAGTCACCCCAACCTTCACCCATGCCGCCACTCTGGATCGCGTTCAAAGCGTTCGCGTTGGCAGGCCCGCCCGTCAACCGATTCGAGACGCCGTGTCCATATTCGTGGACGATGATGCCATTGTCGAAATCGCCATCGCGATTGGGATTCGTAAACGTCCACAGAAACATTTGCATTCGCGGGTTAAAGCCGTCAGGCGGTGTGGCGAAGTTAGCGTTGTTCGCATTCCCAATGTCAGCTCCGTCCTGCGCCTCGGCCAACACACCGTCGCTGCCCGAGCCGCCATTGCCATAGTTATTCTCTTGGAAGTTGCCCGCAACCTCGTCGAACCCATACCGGTAGTGAATATCATGCAGCACGTTGTTCCAGTAGAACAGGTTCGTGACCGCCGCATCTCGATAGGTGTCGGGTTCCAGCCCCAGATCTACTGGGAAATCGAAGGCCAATCCGGCACCGCCCTCGGGACTCGAACCCGCATCCGGAGCGTCATCGTCATTGCGGTCTGCGTACGCGTGTACGTTGTTGCCCTGCGTGATGGTGAACTCCGCGCCGCTGACACCATTCGTATCGTGCCAGCCGAACTGCGAAGCGATCGCGTCTTGCGGATCGACGGCTGAAAGGCGTGGTCCGTCGCTGGGGCTCTCCGACGGCAGGGCGTAGACGGTGTAATTCGCGTCGCTGACCCAATCGTCGACCAACAGCAAGTTGCCGTTCACGGCGCTTACGTTGGCATCGTACCAATGCTGGCCGTCAGCCGTCTGCACATTAAGACGCCACGCGAGTTCCACACTTCCGTCCGGCGTCGGCACATACTGTAGCGAGGCGCGAATGGCCTCTCGCGAAAGTTCACGAGCCGAGAGCAAAGTTGGTTGTGCGGGAGTCGCTTTGACAAAACTTACGGAGGAGTCGTATTGCCTGCCATCGCTGGCAGGCCGGAGTTGCGGCTTCGAAGTGAGCGTCCAGCCAAACTCGTCGGACAACTCCGAGAGCGCTCCCCAGGCATCGATCGTTGGCAACGGCGTGCCGAACCTGGGCGCAGTTTCGCCGAGCCCGGTTAGAAACGAACTGCCAACGTTCAGAACTCGACCGTCTGCGGTTACATTGACGTTGACATTGGCGTTGGCAATCGGCAGACCTTGATGCGTCTGTTGCAGATAGATATGTGTCATTCCCGTGTGGGAACTCTGATACAGATCGGTAACGACATAGCTGTCTAAATCAGTCGCGGACAAGCCGATACTATCCGCATGGGTTGCCAAGTAATCCGTTGCCACATCAAGTGGCAAGCCCGGCCTTGAATCGGAAAGATAGCCGCTGTAGGAAAAGCTGTGGACTGAGGCAGGAAGGTACGTCGCCGAGAGTTGATCTTGGTAGGCTACTTCAGTTCGGTGTGTGCTAGGCTTCGGAGTCGTTTCGATATAAACAGAAGGTATAGCCTTATAGCTTGAAGTCGCTGCCTGCATCGTTGCCTCCAGCGCGCCGCTGTCTCGCGTGGCTTTGAAGGGCTCGAAGTATGTCGGCAACATCCCGCTATCCGACGCCAGCAGTATGCGTTCTTCGAGAGTCTCGGTGTGCAAGCGGCGATGACGTGCGAGCGACCGCTTACGATGTGTCTGAATTGCGTTGCGGGCAATCAGCTTCTCCGGCGGTTCGCTGAATAACGTCCGCAACGAATCGCGAACGTGTCGTAGAAAGGTGTCCTTGCACGCGCGACGAGCTCGACCGAACCGATTTTCTAAATCGCTTCTAGCTGCCATCGAGGTATCCCCATTTGAGTTGAATTGCTATTTTATCCACCGACAATCGAATCCCTAACACAGCGGATGGTATAGTGGTGGGTTTCAATCGTCAAGCAATTACTTGCAAGATCTGGCGAAGTTATCTATCGCGAGTCGACAGCCCGCGAAACGCCGTCCGAGTCCGATCGGATTCCACAAGCCGCTCTTGGCTAGGCGGCTGGAACGCAAATTGAAGCCGTCCCGCGACCGTAAGCTCGACCGCTCTGTCAATCTAGAAGAGCCCGACCATCGCTAGGCTTTGAATGTGCTCTGGCTTTGACTCTGCACTTGCGTGCGTGCCCCGTTCGTCTTGGTCGCGTCGGCCACGATGAACGTTTCTGAGATTGCCTGCCCGACGCTATTTAGCTTCGTCTGCTCGCGCTCTGTCAGTTCGGCTAGTGCCCCACAGCGTTCGCGATATCTCGCAAGTGCCAAAGTCCGAGGCTCTTGTCGGCGAAGCGTCCCTGGCCTTGCGTGCAGCGCTCAACAAGCAGCGTCAATGGCGGCGGCAGACAAAACGGTTCAGCTTCGAGATTAAGTGGTCGCCATTTCCTCAGCGCGATGTCATTCCCGGCGTGATGCCCAGGAAATGTGGTTGTCAGAATCCACTGCGAACCGCTGCGATACAAGTTGACCAAAGCACTTTCGTGGCCACGACTACGGCATCCGCTGGCTTCAGGTTTTCCAGGATACTGGCGTAGTTTCCGTTCGTCCGACTGTGCTTGATATCGAACGCATCTTTCGTATGCACGGCATGAATGACGGGCATGACAACGACGTTGTTTTGGTATTCAGGTGAGTTCTTCAACGCCCGCAACGGTTCGGCGAAGACACGGTTCCTATCCACGATCATCACGTACCGACGCTCGGTCTCCGACGTGATCGACCGCAGCCAGCACGCGATCAATTCCGCCTGGCTCCCAAATTCTTGAACGCAGAAACCGCGACGATCGAGCAGTTGAATCTTGGCGAGTTGCCGCTGCTGGCCGTCTCGCGCAAACCACCGGATCAGCGCCACCGAGCCATCCGGCCGCAGGTAGTGTTCGTGAGTCACGTCGCCGGATGCGATGTCCAAGAACTGCATCCGGCTCAGCCAGCCGCGCGTCGTGAAACTGTCTCGCCGCCATATTTTGTGGTGCTGGAAATAGTTGATGCGAGGGAGAAACGGGGACAGGTCCAGTTTATAGCTGTCCATTGCACTTTATCGCTTTTTTGGTCTGCCCGGCTTGCGGAGAGTCGCTTCCAATCCCAGCCTTCGTGCCGTGGCTTCCACCCATGCTGGGCTACCATAGGGTGTTCCCCGAACAACGCTGCGCCGCAGTGCTTCAAGTTCGGCTTCGCTAGCCGGTTCATTAACATATTGCAACCATGTTCGGGGTCGTGGCAATGGCCACTTCGACAGCAACGCTCGATGTTCAGGCGTTCCATGCTGGCGAATCCAAAGGCTTCCAAAAGACCAGCTTTCAGCGCGCTCTACCATGTTCGCACGCAAGGCATTTCGTTCGACGTACCGATTGACTTGGTAAAAATACTCATCCGTTTCGACGGGAAACGATTTGAAACGGCCTTGATAGACATGACCGTAGCCCACCATATTGTAGTTCTCTTGCCAGCGAGTTACATGCGTCACGGTCAAACGCTGCATGAAACGCCCGAGGTCTCCGTCATTTTCTGGCCACATCACAAAATGCCAGTGATTGGGCATCAAGCAATAACTCAAAATGCGCATCGGACGCTTTTCAAGCGTGTCCGCAATGATCCGTTCAAACGCCAAGTAGTCTTGGTCGTTGAAAAACAATTGGTTTTTTCCCACGCCCCGGTTAAGAACGTGGAATAACATCCCACCGGGCGCGACTCGTGCAGTTCTAGGCATTCCCAGAAACTAACCAACCCTGACTATCTTGTCAACAACTGGACCTGTCCCCGTTTATTTGCCCCGGTGACGAAGGCTCTTCGGTTCAAGCCGCACCACTTGAAATAGGAGATTCCAATCTTTATCGCGGTAGTCGTAAATGCATTCGACCTGGAGCTTGCTGACATTTGACTTCTTGGCCGGCGCTGTAGTGGAGGACTTCTTGTTCTCCTTTCTTTTCTTCTGCGTTCTCGCCGAACTCGCTCTCTTGCGCATTTCAGACGCGTTGCCGTCACCAAAACGCAGGCAACGGTCCGCGCGTCTTAGAGCATGCTTTGACTCTGCACTTGGGTGCGTGCCCCGTTCGTCTTGGTCGCGTCGGCCACGATGAATGTTTCTGAGATTGCCTGCCCGACGCTATTTAGCTTCGTCTGTAAAGCATCCAGGAATTCGTGCAGCCCAACTTCGATGATGTCGTCATCGACGTGTGCATAGGCCAATTCACTTCGCAGCTTGCCCATACGCTTTTCCGCAGCGTTCCAGAACGTTCCCAGGGGCGATCCGGAAATCGCATGCAGCGATTGGTCGGCTTCGTTGACGCAATACATGATCGAACGCGGGAACATCCGATCCAGGATGAGAAAGCCAACGACGCGTTCCGGCGTAATTCCGTGGTGACGTTTGCGAAACATCTCCAACCCGCTCACGCTTCGCAACACAGCCGACCACTGCAAATCGTCATACGAGGTGCCGACATCGCTCGGATCGGGCAACAACAGAAAGTACTTCACATCCAAGATGCGAGACGTCTTGTCGGCCCGCTCAATGTACCGGCCCAAGCGGGCGAAATGCCAAGGCTCGCCATGCGGCATCGTGCCGTCGGTGATTCCCTTGAAGCGATAACTCGCGTTTCTGACTTCGTGGAAGAAGTCTTGCAGCGACGGCAACGAGCCGCTGGAAGTAGCCGCGTCGACCACCAGCAGGTAAAAGGAATTCAAGTCCTCCCACATTTCCGAAGAAATCGTCTCACGGACGCTGCGTGCATTTTCGCGGGCGGCTTGCAGGCAACACAGAATCGAGTTCGGGTAGTCCGGATCAAACGTCAGGAAGCGAACTACATTCTCTTGGGTCGCCACGCCGTAGTGCTCGTCGAACCATTCGTGCTCGCCGGTGGTACTGACTAGCGGCTGCCACTGCCCAGCGGAACCCGGCGGGAGGTCGAGCATCATGTTGAAAGTCACATCGACAAAGCGAGCCAGGTTCTCGGCTCGTTCGACGTAACGTGACATCCAGTAAATTGAATCGGCGACGCGACTGAGCATGTTGATGGTTCTCGACTACTTAGTTCTCGGCCAGTTGGCTATCGGCTCTCACGACTTCTCGATGACCCAAGTGTCTTTGCTGCCGCCGCCCTGCGAAGAGTTCACCACGAGCGAGCCGTTCTTCAACGCCACGCGGGTCAAGCCGCCGGGCAATACAAAGATGTCTTTGCCGTACAGAATGTAAGGCCGCAGGTCGACATGCCGGCCTTCGACGGTGTCGCCGACAATGGTTGGCACGCGCGAGAGTGAAAGCGTCGGTTGAGCAATGTAGTTTCGGGGATGTGCCTTGATCAAGTCGGCGAATTTCGCCTGTTCGGCCTTCGTTGAATGCGGGCCGATCAACATGCCATAGCCACCGGACTCGTTGGCTGCCTTGACGACTAACTTATCGAGGTTTTGAAGCACGTATTCACGTTGCTTACTGTCCCAACACAAATAGGTTGGCACGTTTGGAATGATCATGTCTTCGTCGAGATAATACTTGACGATCTTATCGACGTAGGCGTAAATCACCTTGTCGTCGGCGATACCGGTTCCGGGTGCATTCGCCAACGCGATGCGACCTGCCTGATAAACCTCGAACAGACCGGGAACACCAAGCAACGAATCGGGCCGGAAAGCTTTCGGATCGAGGAAGTCGTCGTCAATGCGGCGATAGATCACATCGACTCGCTTGAGCCCAGCCGTAGTCCGCATGTTGACAAAGCCATCATGCACCACCAAATCGCTGCCTTGTACGAGCTCGACTCCCATTTGCTGCGCGAGGAACGAGTGCTCGTAGTAGGCCGAATTGAAACTGCCGGGCGACAGGACCACCACCGTCGGATTCGGCAGACCATCGGGAGCTAAGTGTTCTAACGTCTTCAGCAGTTGGCTCGGGTAATCAACAACCGGCTTGACATGCGACGCGGCAAAGATCTGCGGGAAGCTGCGTTTCATCACCAATCGGTTTTGCAGGACGTAGGAAACGCCAGACGGGCAGCGCAGGTTGTCTTCCAAGACGTGGATCTGCCCATCGCCTCCGCGAATCAGATCGGTCCCAGTAATGTGACACCAGATGCCACGCGGCGGATTCATCCCCTGACAAATCTTGCGATAGCTGGCTGCCGCGAGCACGATGTCCCGAGGAATGATCCCGTCGTTCAAGATTCGTTGATCGTGATAGATGTCGTCGATGAACAGGTTGAGTGCTTTGTTGCGTTGTTTCAGGCCGCGTTCGAGCCACTCCCATTCGTCCGACGGTACGATGCGAGGAATGATATCGAAAGGAAAAATCTTCTCTTTGCCTTTGGTATCGCCATAGACGGCGAACGTGATGCCCAAGCGAAAGAGCGATCGCTCTGCAGCGGCTTGGTGGCGAACGAGTTCTTCGAAGTCGAGCGACTCGAGTTTCTCGACCAGCAGTTCTCCGCCGGGGCGCGGCTGACCCGATTCGTCGACGAGCTCGTCGAAAAAACCGCCAGTGTCATACGTACTAAAATCGAGTCTGCTTTGGGGGCTTTGACTCATACCGTCCCTGGGGTTGTAATCGTCAGGAAATGTGTGAAACCTCTGTTTTCGTCGAGGTTAATACGAGCGCCATCGGTGCATCATCGTGATCACGCACCATCTTGACAAGGGCATTGCGGTCGTGCATTGCCAGCCCACTAACGAGTCATCTGAAGAGGGAATTTCTGGCCTTTACGCGTACCGCCATTCTCGGCACAATACCGCCCCACTTCCAGATCTGGGGGAGTCTCGTCGGATGAGGCTCATGGTTCAAGGACGATTTCGTTTACAGCAAGGAGTGCTGAACGTGAGAAATTCTCTTCTCTTCGCCACCATCGTGGCAGGTGTATTGATCGGTGCGGGCCTCTTGATCGAGTCGGGTGCCAACGCACAAGGGCAAGCCGGGGCCGCCCGTGCTCCCAGCGGCACTAATGTGGCCGTCGTTGATGTCGGCTTCATCTTCAAGAATGCGACTCGCTTTAAGCAGTCGATGGACGACATCAAGAATGATGACGAGCGGTTTAAGCAGGAGATGACCGCCAAGCAGGAAGCGATGCAAGCCGACATGCAGAACTTGCAAAAGATGGGCAAAGCTTCGACAGAGTACAAAATCCTCGAAGAGCGAATTGCCGGCGATCAGACTAAGCTCCGCTTGGATATGGCTCGCAAGCAGAAGGAACGCATTGAGCAAGAGGCTAAGATTTACTTCAACGCCTACCGAGAACTTGAGGAGCACATCAACAAGTTCGCCACGACCTACGGGATCGATCTGGTCTTGCGATTCAATGCCGAAGAGATGGACCCGTCACAGCCGGAGTCGGTCTTGAATGGAATCAATCGGTTTGTTGTCTACCAGCGTGACTTGAATATCACGGGACACATTCTTGATCAGATGAATCGGAACACACCGCCCATTCAGCAAGTCGACCGAACCAATCGTCAGCCATTTCAGCCACCGCGCCAGTAAGCTGACGAATGTTGGGTTCGACGATTCCTCTCATCTTGATGATCAACTACTGAATGCTTCCTCTTCGTTCGCAACACACGATTGCCAAGCCGGTTGAAGTGACCGGTTTTGGCTACTGGAGTGGCCAGGACATACGAGTCGAGTTTCGTCCCGCCGAAGTCGGGACGGGACTCGTCTTTGTTCGGCGAGATCTTGCCTCTCTACCGAGGATTCCGGCTTTGCTCGCGAATCGCATCGAAACGCCGCTCCGAACCACCTTGGTTTCGCAGGGGGTGTCGGTGGAGATGGTCGAGCATGTGTTGGCCGCGTGTGCTGGACTGGAAGTCGACAACTGCGAGATCTGGGTCGATCGGCCTGAAATGCCAGGTTGTGATGGTTCGAGTCAAGTGTTTGTCGACGCACTGACAGAGGCTGGCCTTGTGAAGCAGGGTGCCTCGCGCGGGCGACTCGTGGTGCAAGACGTTACGCGAGTCGGCGATGATGAGAGCTGGGTGGAAATCCGTCCGCGACCTCGTGGCGGATTCAAGTTGAAGTATCGTCTGGATTACGGTTCCCATACCGCCATCGGTCGTCAAACGATTGAGTTGGCGGTGACACCTGAGTCATTTCGCCGCGAACTCGCGCAGGCACGAACATTCTTACTCGAGTCAGAGGCCGAGTGGCTACGAAGCCGTGGCCTCGGAACTCGCGTCACGGTAACCGATATAGTGGTCTTCGGTGACGAAGGCCCCATTGGCAACGAACTGCGATTCGAAGACGAATGCGTTCGACACAAAGCACTCGACTTGGTAGGCGACTTCGCCCTCGCGGGATGTGAGATCGTCGGCCAAGTCATGGCTCACCGAAGTGGCCACCGGCTAAACGCGGAACTAATTCGCGTGTTGCTTGCCGAAGGCGAAATCATCGGTGAGCAACGACGGACGGCGTGACACGGAAGTTACGTCGCGATTCGGAACAATTGAGATGGACCTCGCCATGGCAGTCGCCTCCACAGCGGTTGTGGACCCTCGCGCCGAGATCGATCGAGACGTCGAGATCGGTCCTTTCTGCGTAGTCGGTCCGGATGTTCGTATCGGTCGCGGTACGCGGCTTGAGAACAACGTCACCTTAATGGGACGGGTGACGCTTGGCGAACACAACCATATCTTTCCCGGTGCGGTCATCGGAGCCGCCCCTCAAGATCTTTCGTATCGCGGCGAAGACACGGCCGTCGTCATTGGCGACCATAACGTGTTTCGCGAATCGGTCACGATCAACCGTGCGACGACGAAGGAAGATGGAGTCACGTCAATTGGCGATAACTGCTATCTGATGGCATGCAGTCACGTCGCTCATGACTGCCGACTGTCCGATCGCATCATCCTGGCCAACGCGACGCTACTTGGCGGTCACGTTCATGTACATGACGATGCGACCTTGTCGGGCGGCGTGGCAGTACATCACTTTACAACGATCGGCAGCTTCAGCTTTGTCGGTGGCTTGAGTCGCGTGCTGCACGACGTGCCTCCGTTTATGTTGGTCGAAGGCCAGCCGACTCGGCCTCGTTGTGTGAACATTGTGGCACTCATGCGAATTGACTTTCCGCTTGATACCATTCGAGCGCTGTCGGAAGCTTACAAATTGATCTATCGGTCGAAGGTCGGCGTCGACCACGCCCGCGAGATCCTGCGCAGCAACGGACATCTGGTACCCGCAGTGAATCACCTGCTTGGCTTTATCCAAAATCAACACGAAGGTCGGCACGGACGTGGCCGCGAACGAAGGAGAGCCGCGTGAGACCCTTGCGGATTGCTGTTGTTGGTGCGGGCCATCTAGGTCGCATCCATACGCGATTGCTCAAGC
>CAUJKL010000766.1 GCA_963204995.1 Planctomycetota bacterium
ATAGCGAGACTCCCGGCGTTGTGGGCGTAGTACTAGTAATCATTTCATGCGGCGTTGCCATCAGCATTAACCATTGTCCCGGCGTAACTTCCAGTTCTGCGGTCGTCGAAGCGCCAAGCGTGACATCACCGCCACCCAACCCCGCGTTGTGAAACGCAGCGACATTCACAACTCGCTCGTTCTGGATATCCATCGCCATGCTGCTATCACGACGGTCAAAGACGATGATCGACAGCTGATATAATTCGCCCGGTGAAGTACCTGAGTTTGTAATGTTGAGTTGCGGAACGAGCGTAGCCATCCACGAGATGGTGCCTTCGTACTGTCGTCGGGCGTTATTCTTGCCGAAGATTTGATCAGGCGGCGCGTTTCGATCCAGTGGCAACTCGAAACTCAAGTCGTCGTTGGAGCGAAACAGTAATTCCGCTTGTGCGGCATTCATAATGCTCGTGGCACCGGGCAAACTGCGTAACGTGACCCTGCGTAACCGCGGATCGAAATTTGATGGATAAGGCGAACTCGGAGTTATCGGATTAGGAATTGCCTGCCGCGGGTAATAGGGAAACAAACGTGCGTCGTAATTAGCATTGTTTGTCTGCCGCTGCACAGCCACAAACATCGGGTCGATCAAAAATCCGGAGTTGGGTCCATCCCGCAATAATAGATCGGTTGTTGAAGCATCCACGGGCTCAGCGGTAGCAGGATTAGTTGTCGAGTACCGAAACCATAACAGCTGATCGGGCCGAGCCATCCCACGCGCTGCGAACACTTCCACCGCGTTTTGTCCCGCCCGCGCCGAACGATCCGCGACCATGCCGGTACCAATTTGTCCCAGCGCCAATGGATACAGCGCGATCACACCGAGCAACCCGATTCCGATCACTCCGATCGAGAACAGCACTTCCAACAAACTAACTCCGCGGCGGATCATGCTAGTTTCCTCCCATCGATTGGGCCGAGCGAGCAATCTCGCGTGCCGCAGCCACGTTAGCCCCGCCGACGTTTTCCGCCGTCGTAACCGTCCCTGTCAACGTTCCAATCGCCAACCACACATTGCTCAGATCACCTAAGTTGCTAGGGGTGGCGCGAGGGCTCGGCGGCGTTGCCGAGGGACTTGCGGGCGTGACGGGAGCCGGTGCGGTTTGTTCGAACTTGCCGATCAACAGATAGATCGTGCCATTCGGACGCTGGCCGCCGTAAGTTAGACCTCCACTGCTATTGTAGAAACGTGTATACACTTGCGAGACGCCGCCGCCCGGCTCGAACATGATCACAACTGGCTGGTCATTCAAGTTCCCGGAGGGATTGGTGTACCCCGCATCAAAAAATGTCGCACCAGGAGGCGTGCCGGTCAGGTCGACTCCGATCCCGGAATACTCCAGATCAATCACCGTTCCGCCACCCATCTGCACTGAATTCAACGGGGACTTAATTGGCTGGCGGAAGACTGTGTACGGAATTCCAGGACCACTAGTGGTCGTTCTACGGGTCGCTAGCAGTTGGTTACTGACACCCGAACCTTGCGGAGCTGTGACAGACATCTCATAGACCAACCCGGATGAATTGGGGTCTCCAACGTAAGTAATCTGATAGTGTGGACCCTTGTTCTCGAACTGGATGAAATCTCCGACTTTGGCTAACGACCGGCGCGGATCAGTTGCAATAAAGAGCGATGCGCTTTCGGCTTTGCTAAATAGAATCTGGTCGGCAAAGCCATCGAAGTTTCCCATTGAGTCCGGAACGTCTACCAAATCCACCACAGCATCGACAAAATCACCTGAGTATGGTGGTGGTGTCTCGGCAAAATGAATCTCGAACGACGCATTCGATCCGGGAGCCGAGCGTTCGATCTGGATGCCCACGGGACGTCCGATCTCTCTCGCTCGCGCCTTGGCCATTGCACACATCACGTTCAACTGCCTCGTCGACTCGCGAAGCTGCGCGTCCTTCAGCGCGGGACGCATCAACGGGACGGCCGACGCGAGCAGAATTACGCTGATGGTTACAACCACCAGCAACTCGACCAACGTCATCGCCCGGCGTGCGGCTCTTCGAAATCTATGGCGGAAATGCATCATGCCTTAGCTTTCGTCCAAAAGGTGATTCGTGATATTGTCCAATTCGTCGATCGCGCCGTTCCCGTCGACATCAAAACGCATGCCAACGTAGGAGGGTCCCGCCCAACTGTGATAAGGGTCGTTCAGTGGGTCCGTCATGCTATAACGAATCGCAGTAGGACTGTCGGTTACGATGTCATAGATTCCGTCCGGCCCCGCCGAGTAAATCAGCGGAACTAATCGATAGGTTTGGCGTGTGTCCACATGAAACGGGTCAAAGGAGTCCGCCGCGACACTCGCATCTAGTGGCTGCACTTCACTGGCGTAACCAGCGGGCCAGCGTAAGAACTCAATTGGCCTCCCCCACGCATCGAGAATTTCGAACATGCCATCGTCATCGATATCGCCAATCTCCGATTCCTTGAAGTAATCGATGCCGCGGCTATCGCCCTCTCGGATCGAAGCAATGATCAAATAGAGGCACTCCGCACCCTGATACGACGTCGTCCACTTCGTCGAGTCCGTCCAACTTGCCGTCGCACCGTGTCTGGCTTTAATCGCAGCGTCCGCGCGACGACGATAGGAGAGAAATAACGAAGGCTTCGGCATCGCTGCCGGCCAGAGAAGCGCCGGATTATCCGTTAGGTCGCTAATGCGGTCTGGCAATTCCATCCGCATTAGGTCGCGCAACATGTCTAGCCGGACTCGAGCCACACCGCTGTCGTACACACCGTTTTGGTTCTCATCGGCGGGATGCGGCTCGCCAGTATCCCACTTCCCGTTTCCATTGGAATCAACAAATGTCTCCGGAATCACTGGCCAGCGCCGCGGTGGGCCGGTCGCAGGTTGAGTAAGTGCCGGCAAAGTCACTCGCAAAGTGCGAGTGTTGTACGATTGCCACTTGGCCATAATCAACTCATGCAGCTTGGCGACCTGAGCCTTGGTCCGGACCACCTTCGCCTGCTCCATCACGCCCGCCATCGCCATCAACACGGCTGACGCGAGAACGCCAATGATCGAGATGACGACCATCAACTCGACCAGCGTAAACGATGGTCGACGAGCGTACCGCGAAACAAGCCGAGGACGGGGTTGGCTGGATCGAATTGCAAGCGAACGGTTAATCATGGAACGCTGTCTCCCACGGTGTTGCCTGCGCTGAAATTGGCGAGGTTGTCACCGTCTTCGTCGGACAACGTGTAATTGGGATCGGGGAACCGCTTATAAACCCAGTCGCTGGCATCCGACGCCGTGCCCGTGCGCGATCCAAAATGATTGTCGAGGCCAGGCCAGTGGATCTGGAACTTGCCCGGTTCAAGCCATGTCGTCGAATTCAGAGGACTGGCCGGAGGCTGCGGTTGCGTCTTGCCATTATCCCTGATATCGATATCGCTGTTCGATCGGTACGGCCGCGTGAAACCAACCCCTAAATCACCATCCACCGGCTTCGGGTACTGCGAGCCGTGATAGGCGTATCGCGTGGTGGGCGGTACCGTCGGATACGTAGCAACACGTCCGTCAAAATAGACATACGGTGCTTTGGGGGAATGTTTCGAGGCATATTCCGGCCAACCATCATCGTCGATATCGATCAGTCGCGTTTCATCGAACTCGAAAAACGAGACGGGTTCGCCGGCACCGTCAACCACATAGCTAGTGTTAGGGTGTTTGTTGTCGATATTCAGTGGGTCGCGAGGATTCTTCTTGATGGCGCTCAACCAAAACACCAGAGCTTCGGCAGGATCTAAGGTGCGAGGGTCAACTTTGCCACTCGGCGGCGTCCAAGGGGGAGCTTTAAACCAACTCGTGGACAGCGTGTAGTCCATCTCACGCGTATTGCGCGGGAAGGCCTTGCGCATGAAAGCCTCGAAAGCCACCGGATCTGTAAAGTCCGGCGGATAATCGCTGAACTCCAGCTTGAAGGCTTCGACCGCCTGCGACAGCTGATTCACCTCCATCGCCACCGCGCCAATCTTGGATCTTCGGATGGCACCTCCCAACGCCGGAACCAGAATCGCCGCCAAGATGCCGATGATCGCAATCACGACCAGCATCTCGACGAGTGTGAATCCGAGAAGGGATTTTCGATTTGAGATGGGCGATTTCAAATTGGGGACTCGCATCGGAAGGATCCTAGAAGTTTTCAGTTTTCAGTTTTCAGTGGGCAGTGGGCAGTGGGCAGTGGGCAGTGGGCAGTGGGCAGTGGGCAGCTCTCAACTCTCGACTCTCAACCCTCAACCCTCAACTCTCGACTCTCGACTCTCAACTCTCAACTCTCAACTCTCAACTCCTGGCTCATCACGGCGGAGCGTGATGGCTACTTTACGACAAGCCTTGGATCAGGCTGACCAATGGCATAAACAACGAAATCACAATGAAACCGACGGCTCCGCCCAGGAAGACGATCATTAAGGGCTCTAATAATGCCATCAAGCCGTCCGTCAACGTCTTGACCTCTTCGTCAAATTGATCGGCGACTTTATAGAGCATCGTGTCGAGTTCGCCCGTTTCTTCGCCGACGTCGACCATGTTCACCACGAGATCATCGATCACTCGGCCTTTGATCTTGGTCAAGTACCACAGCAAGGACAGTGTGCCCACACCGCCCGCGACTCCGGCACCCAGCTGCAGCATGCCGCCCATGCCTTCCATCGGCGTTAGGCACATGATCATCATGCCGGGGACCGCACCGAACACAAACCAGAAGAACCCGGCCATCGGATGAAAACCCAACTCCGAATAGTCCTTTAACGGCCTGGCCACGGTATTGCCTTCGCGAATCGAGTCGGTCACTTTTCCATAGATCTTCTCGAATAACGCGTTGCCCGCCGTTTCCCGAGTGATCGTCAGCCCTTCCAAAATCGGCACACCGCTCGAGATCAGCGTGCCCAGCGTTCGTGTGGTCCGGGCGAGTGTGTTCTTCTCGATCAGCATCCCCATGATCGGCAGTCTAAGTATAAAAATGTCCCAACCCATGCGGCCATGCTTGAACTTACGCATCAACTTGACGAACAATACCAAACCGATCGGGACCGCCGGCAGCAGGAACCAGAAGTTCACCACGAAATCGGAAATCGCCACCAGCAACTGGGTCATCATGGGCAATTCCAACTCGAACTCCTCGAACATCTTGGCGAACACCGGCACGATCTTGAGCATGATGAAGGTCAAGATGCCGACGGCCACCAGGATCACGATCACCGGATAGATCATCGCGCCCTTGACCTTTTTCTTCAGCGATTCGGAGCGCTCCATGAACTCGGCAAGCCGCTGCAGAATCACTTCCAACGCACCGCCCGCCTCACCGGCTTTGATCATGTTGACGTACAAGCGCGTGAAGACCTTGGGGCATTTACTCATCGCTTCGGAAAGCGTGGCACCGGCCTCGATCTCTTCGCAGGTGTCTTGCAGAGCGAATTTTAACTTACCGGCTTGAGCGTTCTGTTCGAGGATTTTCAAGCTGCGAAGAATCGGCAGACCGGCGTCTTGCAGGATCGACAGCTGACGCGTGAAGGCACAGACATACTTCGTACCACCACCGCCCAGTGCAAAGCCGCGTTTCTTCTTGCCTTTCGCGGCGGCAGCGCCAGCGGCGGCTTTCTTGACGGCAATCTTCGTGACGAAGTAGCCCATCTGCCGGATCGTTGTTTGTGCTTCCTCTTCGGTTGCCGCATCGATGACATCACGGATTTCCTGGCCCGTTGCATCCATCGCTTCAAATTGAAATGTCGGCATCGCGTCGTTCCTAAAAAAAGTTTTCAGTTTTCAGTTTTCAGTGGGCAGTAGGCAGTAGGCAGTAGGCAGTAGGCAGTGGGCGGTTAAGAGATTTCACGACAGGATTCGAGTAACAACCATGAAAATTTCCGAACTCTTCAAAAAGAACATCGCTCGCCCGATCAACGGCGTCGTCAAAGCCGACCAGTTGGACCCAGCAGACAAATCAAAGGGGTCAGGACTCATTGACGGGACGTTCGGCGCGTGTTATATTTCCCTGCATGCCCAGACCTAAACGGGCCGACGAAGCGGACGGAATCTATCATGCCTTGAACCGAGGCAATGCGCGGGCGGACGTGTTTCGCAAACCGAAAGACTACGAGGCGTTCGAGCGCATTATCGCGGAAGGGTTGGAGCGGTATCCGGTGTCGCTGTTTGCT
>CAUJKL010000767.1 GCA_963204995.1 Planctomycetota bacterium
TGTGCTCCCACGAATTCTGGACGACCAGGAATTATGGTTCACCGTATTTCTGCCGGATTGGGAGTTCTGAGGCTACACAAGGATGTCGAGAAAACATTGGCTCTCCGCTGCGGGCTTGTTTCGGCGGAAGCGACGGCTCTCTCACGTCTCATTCACTGCCTGACGAATCGCGTTTCGGTCGTACCTCCTGCCATACGAGTCGTCACTTCCGACCGGGGCAAGCCCGACGGAGAGTTTGATTTTAATCAGAATCGATTCTCTTTTGCTCGAGGGTAGCGACCTAGTTGCTGATTCCGATCGGGGCAAGCCCGACTGAAATCTGGGACGAAAAGGATATGTCCGGGGAGATTGCATAGGATCGTCCAGGAAATAACCTCAGCAATTCATCGTGGCTGGGGCTTCCAGCCGCAGCATTGCGTCAGAGCGCTGCGGCAGGATGCCCCAGCCACTTCTTGAAGTTATTTCCTGGACGATCCATATCTTCTGAACACTTCCCTCCCGATCCCCTCACGTTCACCTCCATCAAAAACGATTCAGTCGAGCACACGTTTCGCGACTTCACGCACGCGCGCCGACGAGTGTTTCAACAATGCCTCGCGTTCGACTACTTCTTTCGCAAGGCGGTTGGTTTCGATGGCAGCCAGCGTGGCCAGGCTGCGTTGTTCCGTGCGGAGTAGTCCTTCGATCGCAAGTTTCTGATTCCGCAGCGACATCTGTGGCAGTCGCTCGATCAACACGCCGGTTACTTCATCCGCTTGAATGTCGACGAGCCCGCTGACCGCTCCCATTTGCAGCTCGTCACTCACGCCGTCTGCTAAGTATCTACGCAAGTGATCGCCTTGCTTATTCCAACCGGCGAGGGCGATCATCCGCAGCGCGTCATAGCGAGTGCCGGAACGCACACTCTCATCGTCCGCCATCGTCGCGGCAAGTTCCAGGACGCGTTGCCAGCGTGCGGCACCATCGGGTACGCCCGCAATTACTTCTCCTAATCGCTCGTCAGGCCAAACTCCTAGTTGGCTGATCCCGTTAATCAGTCCACCACCAATGACGACAGCTTGCCAGTCGCGCAAGGGTTCGTCGGATTGCGGCAGGCTTACATCCAGCAAGTCTCGCAGTTCGCCGCCGTCATTGCGTTTCCCAACCGCGATCGCAACTCGCCAGATCCAGGGGATGCGACGATATTCTTCTTCGCTGTTGTCATCGATCGCGGCAACCAGTAATGCGACGATGCCCGGCCCCATCCCGGGGCGGCGATCAATCGCGGCCTGACGACGTTCCTTCGATTGCGAATCATCGAGCAGGAACGGGGCGATCTCGGCCGGTTGGCGAGGTAGCGGAGCGTCTGGTGTCGCCGTGTTGTCGAACGATGTTGTCTTACCGGCGGGAACGAGTCGGACTTCTCGAAGGTCGAATAATGCACCTCGCGACAACGGGCCGTCCGGTCGAACTGAGATCACGTGCCGACCGGCTTTCAAAGCCGTTGTACCTACTCGAATCGGTTGATACTTGTCCCAGCCGCCAGTTGCACCGACCACGCCACGCATCGTCTCGGGCAAGCCATCGATGCGGTAGAGATTTCCCGCCGAGCGATCTGCACAGGCAAAGTCCAAGTACACGTCAAACGAACCGCCTTGTTCGACGTCGACTCGCCACGTAACTCGATCGGCTTCGCCGTGCCAGTAACCGACGTTGCCGAACTGCGACTCAAAGACGATTTCATTCCCGCGAATCTCCGCTGTCGCTGCGGTCAGTCGCAACTCACGCGCTTCGTTGGCCTCGATCTGTTGCGGCTGATTGCCAGCGAACTGCTTGAAGGGCAGATCGAATCGCGAGACGTAGGCCAACACGTCGGCCACATCGCGGGGCGACAAGTCGCGTTCAAGTCCCTCGGGCATGATCGAACGATTCGAGTTGCGCAGTTCGTCGAGATCGCTGCGCAGAATGACATGCTCCTTGTCGTTCGCTTCTCGCAGTCGAATCGCCGCCGACGTTTCTTCCGTCAGCAAGCCAGTCCGAACAACGCCATCGTTATCGATCGCCGTCCAGGCCATGTAACGCGCGTCGACTTCGCGATTCGGATCGAGGATCGTTGTCAGCAGCCATTCGGGATCTCGGTTGGTGAGCGCCATCAAGTCCGGCCCGACGGTGTGGCCGTATTCTTCGAGACGATGACAGGACGAACACGCTTTGCGAAACAACTCGCGGCCACGTTCTGCATCCGCAGTATCTGCCAGAGCCGGGCGGTAGCTGTCAATCACGGCTACTCGGTTCGATAACGTCGCTGTATCGAAAAGTTTCGCCGCACTTTCGCGGATGGCTGCATCTCGGTGGGTCACCAGTTGCTGGCGGCGGCTGGCATTGAAGGTGCTTGTGGGCAGCTTCGCGGCTTGAACTTGAGCCACGAGTTGTCGCGTCCAATCGTCTCGCGAGAGCAGTACATCGAGTAGCTGTTCGCGCGTCGCGGGGCCGACACCGTCCCAGCGAGCGAGCAGTATCTCGGCTGCCATGGCTTCAGTCGTGCGCGCCAACGCGGCAACCGCCGCGTGCTGAATCGCGATCGATTGCTTGGCGGAAATCAGTTCGCCGATCTGCTGCAAGGTTCGTTCGCGAGCGTCGTCATCGATCGCCAGCAACTTTTGCGTGACTGCCCCTAATCGCCGTCCTAACAGGCGCAACGCAGCCAATCGCATGCCTTCGCCTTGCTTGTCATCCGCCAGCGTTCGATGGGCTTCCTCGTGTCGCTGCTGGAGCTCTTGTAAGAGAGCGGTTTCGAGTTGTCCGAATGGCAAGTCCGAGCGCGCATCCACGGCATCGAGGAGCGAGGCCAGATCGATGAACTGATCCGCACGGTCCGAACTCGCGTTCGCAACGACAACTCGGATCGCTGCTTCAACACCCTGGGCGTCGCCGAGTCGCACGGCCAGAGAGACGAGTTCAGAGACAATGTTGCTGCGCTTACCACCTGCCGCAGCGACATACGCATTGAGAACCGCTGCCACATTCGATTTGTTGAGCGAACTGAGCACTGCCGCTCGCAGGTACTTGTCGTTGCCAGCTGAAACGGCCAGCGCGGCCAGCGTCTTGGCTGCATCCGCGTGCTTACATTCACCGAGCGAATACGCAACTTGCCGACTGACTCGCGGATTGGGATTCGAGGCGAGTTGTTGGATCGCCGCCAGTACGTCCGAGTTGTCGAGGAATTGTTCCGCCAAGCGAATCGCGTGACGAACGACTTCTGGATG
>CAUJKL010000768.1 GCA_963204995.1 Planctomycetota bacterium
GCTCAAGCAGCGTCAGAACAACCCTTGGGAAAAGGTCGAGGAGAAATACCCGGTCGAAAGCGTCCACAAGGGCCAGGTTGTCAACGTGATGAGCTACGGTGCGTTCGTCAAGCTGGAGCCAGGCATTGAAGGCCTGGTGCACATCAGCGAGATGTCCTGGACCAAGCGGATCAATCACCCCAGCGAACTTGTCCAAATTGGCGACGAAATCAACGTGGTCATCCTCGGCGTCGACAAGCAAGGCCAGCAGCTTTCGCTCGGCATGAAGCAGACGCAGGAGAATCCGTGGACGAAGGTCGGGGACAAATACCCGGTCGACAGCACCGTCACCGGCAAGGTTCGCAACCTCACCAACTATGGGGCCTTCATTGAACTCGAGGAAGGGATCGACGGTTTGTTGCACGTCAGCGATATGTCGTGGACGCGCAAGATCAGCCATCCCAGCGAAATGCTCGAAAAGGGCCAGCAAGTCACCTGCAAGGTGCTCAGCGTGGACCAAGAACGTCGGCGCATCGCGCTGGGGCTCAAGCAGCTCGATAACGATCCGTGGGCGACGGACATCCCCGCACGTTACCAACCCGGTCAAATCGTCAACGGCAAGATCACCAAAATTACGAACTTTGGTGTGTTTGTCGGACTCGAGGATGGCCTGGAAGGTCTGTTGCACATTTCGGAACTCGCCGAACACAAGGTCGAGAACCCGGAAGACCTGGTCAAAGTTGGCGACGACATCGAGGTCAAGATTCTCCGCGTCGATACGGACGAGCGGAAGATTGGCCTGTCGCGCAAACGCGTCGACTGGGCGCACGAAGATCAGCCTGAGGAGGAAGGCGCAGCGTCTGGCGGTAAGTCCAAGACGCCGGCCGCAGAACTCAAAGGGGGCTTGGGCGGCAGCGGGCTGTTGATTCCGCCAACTCCGTCGGAACCGGTCGCGGAAGTGGCTGAAGCGGCGCCACAGGAAGCGGCGCCGGAGTCGACCGAGGAATAATCCCTCCCTGCGACTCGACCGATTCAAGCGACAAAATCTGTCTCCAGGAGCGCCGGCCAATCATCCAGTGGCCGGCGCTTTTTCGTGTGTGCCAGGCATGTTTTTCAACTTGAGGGTGTGAGTCCCTTATCCAACTTGATGGAGGTGAAGGATTAGCGAAGCGCAAGGGCGTCATGGTGACGTGGCGTCTGAAGGCAGCGTGGAGCAAAGTTGCGACCCGACGTACAGGAATCGGATACAAGGCAATGCCAGTAGGACGAGCTGACACGACACGGCGAAGTCCTCCTTCCATCAAAGTCTGGAGTTGTAAATCCGGCGGGCGTGCAACGAAGGTTGTGAAACTTACCCTGGGAGGTCTGGCGTGTGTGCGGGAGGAATTGCCTTGAGCAACGACCCGCACTGACCGCTTCGCAAGGAGCGGTGACCGCGCGTCAGAAGTCAGCTGAGGGCATAGTAGGCGCGCAAGGCCGATCCGCTTGAGCGAGACACTGACCCGTAAGAGCAGAAACAGCCTGGGCTCACAAGATCGTAGCGGCGCGACGAAGGCCCGAACGGTCCCCGGCGCTAGCGCGGATTATTCATCAAGTTGGGAATTCTTGAGCCTCCAGAGGTATCTAAGAGGTTAGTTCACAAAGACTTCCTTCGATACTTGGAGGCTCGGAATGAGTTTACACGATGTTTGGCAGTTGTCGTTCGATTTCTTTTCCCCAAAACCTGTGGTTTTGGAACCGGTCGAGGAGAACTTCTCGTCCGATGGCGGCCTGTTGGTCTTCCGTCAATGGGATGAGCAGCAACAGTTCACCCACGGCTTTGCTCAGCAACTTGGCGACTTCCGAAACAAGCCGAGGCATTCCATTCTCGAAATGGTGCGCAGCCGAGTGTTTGGCATTTTGGCTGGCTACGAAGATCAGAACGATCACGATTCACTACGGTCGGACGCAGTCTTCAAACTGCTTGCCGATCGCTCCATCGACGGTGACGATCTCGCCAGCCAGCCAACCCTCTCGCGATTCGAAAACAGCATCACACCGCAGGAACTGATGCGACTCGAAGCGTGGTTTATCGAGCGCTTCGTGGAGTCGTTCAAGGAACCGCCGCACGAGGTGACACTGGATGTCGACGTGTTCGACGATCCCACGCACGGCGAGCAGCAACTCACGTTTTTCCATGGCTACTACGAGCAGTATCAGTATCTTGTGCGGCCTATCACCTGCGCGGAGAACGACATGGTCGTGTTGCCGGTGTTGCTGTTCGGCACAGCCGATGTCGCCGCAGGCCTCACCGCTGACTTAGATCGCATCGTCGCTGCGCTGCGCAGCAAGTTTCCGGACGTGCAAATTGTTCTTCGCGCCGACTCAGGCTATGCGAAACCAGCGCTCTACGAGTGGTGTGAACAGCGGAGAGTCCAGTACACGATCGGTATCGGCATGAACAAAGTGCTGAAGAAAAACAGCGAGGAATTGCTGAAAAAAGCGGTGGAATTGTATGAACAGACCGGCGCGCCGCAGCAGCTCTTCACCGCCTTTGATTATCAGGCTGGCAGTTGGGATCAGCCGCGTTGGGTCGTGCTCAAGTGCGTGAGCGTTGCATCTGCGGCGTGGGGAGGTTGCGGCGGGTTTCGGGCGTGGGGTGATGGGGGCGACGGGGGTGAGAAGCAACTGGCTGCTCAATGCCAGGCGTCGAGCGAGCCGTTGCTCGTGTCGTTCACGTAGTCGAAACGCTCGCTCAGATCGATGATGTCCGCGTCTCGGCAACCGCGTTTGACGATCGCGTGGTTCAGATCGCCCGCCAGAAAGTGAACGTCGGTGACGGTGAAGGTGATGGGCTTGATGTGCGGGCTCGATGCACATGCTGCGAGTTGCTCACGCACCTCGCCGCTGGTGATGTTTCCCCGGAGCAACGCGGCCCGTTCGTGTGGCAACAACTCGACTATGATTCTGCGAGGCTCCAGGAACGATCGACTTCGTGGTTGCTTCCACATCTACGCGGCGCGTCTTCTCTCGGCGCGCCGTTCGCGCGCACGCTGAGCGCGGTCGAGAGCCTCGTACACACGTTGTTGAATGAGATGTTCGGGGTGATCAGCAAACCAGCGGTCCGGCAGCAGCGACGATAACTCGTCCGGCGGCGTGGTCGGCAACCGGGCGTAGATATCCTGCAGGTAAGCCAGCGGATCGATTCGATGGCGATTGCAGGTCTTGGTCAGCGTGAACAGTTTCGCCGCCGTTTC
>CAUJKL010000769.1 GCA_963204995.1 Planctomycetota bacterium
AAATGACGGTCGGGTATTTGTTGGACGGTGGGGTGGCGTTTGGCTGGAGTCGAAAGTAGCGAAATAGGCGTTCGCCTTCGATAGTGACGTCGAATTCTTGTTGGTTGTAAGTAGCGTGTTCTGAGACCAGTCCTGGGAGAACGTTTGCCGGGCCTTCATAGGGATAGACCATGCGCTCGATAAAAAGCTTCCGCCGCTGCGTTTGCCACTCGCGAATGGCGTCCGCCGTTTCAAACGACGGGACGTTCAATGGCCGGATGCTCGATGCCGCCTCCGCGTGAGAGAAGGTTGGCGTGGTTTGCGTTACCGTCGACACGAGGCCTTCCGTAAATCCTTTGATAGTTCGTGCCGTCTCCAAGTCGACGACGCCCAGGCACAGCCACCACGACGGCAGTCCGAACAACGCCTGCTCGGCTTTGAATTCGCGAAACCAGATCGACGTGCGATTTGGCTGGCCGTTGACATCCGGGTTGCTGGTTCCACGATACGCGTCCGGTCGCCAAAGGTGCCAACCATGATCCTGCGGAGGACGTCCGTCTCCGAAGGACCATGCTCCACTCGTGTTGTACTCAAATGCAGCAAAGACCACGGCGGGTTGTCGAAACCGCAAGGAGAGTTGTCCACCACTCCCTCCATCAAACACGTAACGCGGCAATCCGTCCAATTCGTCCGGCAGTTCCAGCATCCTGTAATCGCGGTTAAGAAAGGTAAGGGCGCCGACGCTTGATTCACTCGACTCTAGGCGAGTCCCTTTTGCTTCGGCGATCAACTTCTCAAGTTGCATCTCCGGGAGGTCGCCCTTGGCAATCCTGAGCAATGACTCCTTCTGTCTTCGCGGATGATCCGACGACAGTGAATCGGGTGCGTGAGCCAGCAGAGCCAGCGTTTCATCGAGGCTTCCCGTTGTTCCGTTGAGGTGAAGTTGCTTGCCCGCCGCTCGAACTCGCCGCACGGCCTCATCGTTATCGTCCAGCCATCGCGGCCAAATGCGAATGCAATCGACACCTGCTTCGGCAAACGCCTCGATGTCATCGACGGCAGGAATCAAGGCGAGCTGCTTTGCCTGCGGCAATAGCTCGCGAAAGCGTTTCGCCTGGGCGACGCTTCTCGCACCAACGATTGTCTGCCCGGGATCGAAATGCTCGCGGATGACACGGGCCACTTTCGTGTCGTACTCGTCGCCCTGCTCTTTCAAATCCAATAGAATGTCGATCTTCCCGAGGCACAACTCAGCCACTTCGATCAGCGACGGAATTCGCTCGCCTTGATAAGCCGGATCGAAGGAGGAGCCGGCATCGAGTTGTTGGAGTTGTGCGAGAGTCAATGCATTGGCCGGCCCCTTGCCGTTTGTGGTGCGGTCCAACGTCGCGTCGTGCAGGATGAAGAGTTGTCCGTCTTGGCTAGTTCTCACATCCACCTCAACGGCCGTCGCTCCCACTTCGATCGCGCGGCGAATCGCGGCGAGCGTACACTCAGGTCGTTCGGCACTCGCACCTCGATGCGCGACGATTTGCGTTACGTTGTTTGCGTTTGCACCGTCGTGACGTAACGTCACTGCGACCTGGCGGGCGCTGGTTGCTTGTACCTGCGTCAACATCTGGCCCAATTGTGCAACTGTCGCGGGTTCGTGCAGGTACTGATTGCTTGTCTCTTGCGAGTCAGTCCGCAAATCGTAGAGCTGTCCCGCCGGTTCCTCCTCGGGAAACGTGCGGGGTTTCGTAAACCCACCCGATCCGCGCCCGGCGACAAGCTTCCACTCGCCTTGTCGAATGGCGAAAGTCCCGGCCAGCGAATGGTGAATCGCGAAAGGGCGGACTTGGGTTTCGTCTTTGTTATCGATGAGGGGGAGCATCGAAAAGCTGTCCATCCCCGAAGTCGCTTTTCCTGACTCCCCGACGATTTCTGCGACGGTCGCAAACACGTCCGTGAGCTCGACCGTTGCATCCACCGTCCGCCCTGGTTCCGCGCGGTTCGGCCAGCGGAGTAGAAATGGCACACGATGCCCGCCTTCATAAATATCGGCCTTGGTTCCACGCCAATCGGCATTGCTTTGGTGACTGAACTGACGCAGGTGTTCACCTCGCGGAGTCTTCGGTGCAGTCCCACCATCATCATCCGCGCGAAAGTCCCACCAATGAAACAGCCCGCCGTTGTCGCTGGTAAACAGCACGAGCGTGTTGTCGGCTTGTCCGGTATCATCGAGGGCGGAAAGAATGTCGCCAAGCACGCTGTCCGTCGCCACGACAAAATCGCCATAGCTTCCCGCTTGGCTTTTGCCTTGCGATTCAACCGTCGGCACGACCGGCAAGTGTGGCGACGTCAGCGGTACGTAACAGAAGTACGGTGTTGCGTCGTCTTGCGAGTCGCGAATGATCTTCACCGCTTCGGCACCAATCCGTGGCAGCACGTCGACCAGCAGAAACGTTTCTGTCGTGACCCCCGCAACTTGATTCAAGAACATGCCGTCCCGATTCGCTTCTGTCAGCACCGTTGGAACCACCTCGACTCGATCTCCCCGCAGGAAACCGTAAGGGCTCATGTCGAGCGAAGCGGAAATGCCAAAGTACGTGTCGAATCCCACATCGGTCGGCCCGCCGCGAAAGGCCGTTTCGTAATCGATATCCGCTCCTTGCCGAAAGCCTTTCGAGACATCTCGATCTTCGACCAGTGCCCCGTCCTTCCGAGTCCACTGCAATCCGAGATGCCACTTGCCGACGCAATGCGTACGATAGCCAACTCGTTTGAGCAGGCTGGCAAGCGTGTCTTCGCCCTTGCCGATCAAGGGCGGATCGAACCCGTCGAGTACACCTGACTTCAGCCGAGTCCGCCATGCGTAACGCCCGGTCAGTAATGTGTAGCGTGTCGGAGTGCAGACGGACGAGGGCGTGTGAGCATCGGTAAACCGGAGCCCCTCAACGGCTAGTCGATCGATCGCGGGAGTGGGGATCTTCGAGTCCGCTTGATAGCATCGGGGATCGCCCCAACCAAGATCGTCTGCCAATACAATGACGATGTTGGGAACGACCTCCTGGGCATCAACGATCGTTGTTCCACAAACCAACGTGGCGGCAGTTGTCAAAAGGATCAGAGATTTCATTGAATCAACCGATAGCGAAAAAGTTGCTGGGGCAAGAACAGCTACAACTGTAAACACTGTTCGATTATAGCAACGCTCACGAAATAACTTCCCCATTTGTTTGAGTTCGTTGAGTTCGACGTGTTTACAACACATCAAATGCCACCGGCTCGCCCGGTGGTCGATTACGTTCCTTGCTACAGCAGCGGGCCGATCGAACATCAAATGCCACGGGCTTGTCCCGTGGATGGTTACGAGCGTTAC
>CAUJKL010000770.1 GCA_963204995.1 Planctomycetota bacterium
TCGGCAGGCTAAAGAGCAAGAAGCTGTCGCCGGGATTACTTGGCGGGAGCGCGTTTGTAGCAAGACCTCCCACCTCATCGATCAAGCCTGGCGTCGACGCATCTCCCGACACTGAAAAGTTGAAGTTCGCACCGTGCGTGATCGGTCCTCGGACGGTCGCCAAGGCCGCCGGATACGTGAAGTCGAGGTACGCACGCAAGACGCCATCGGGGACAGCCTGGCCGTCTCGCACGTGTACTTGCATGGTGAAGTCTTGGCCGACCTGCAATGAAGTGACAGGCGTGCCCTCGGAATTGACGAACTTGTAATCCATGACCACGTCGCCAAACGCCAGCAAATCGCGGGCTTCGAGCGGCTCATGAACGAGCCGCCGTCGACGTGCTTGCATGGCCTTCCGACGGCGCGAAGGAAGACGCCCGCTCCGAAATCTGTCCCACATCGACATAGCGAAATTTCTTAAGAGAGGTGAGAGGTGACTTAAATCGATGTTAGTTGCCGAGCAAAAATATTGCTATTTTATGGTGGCTTTTCCGAGGCTTTCCACCCGCTAGTCCGTGCATTCGTAGCGATTGCAGCGCCTTGATGGGCGGGAGGCCACGAATCCGGGGGCGAGCGCGCAAAAAACCGCTTGCCAAGCGAATGCCGGGCAAGCGGTCGTCGTTGCGAGAATCAAAACGGAATCACGACCTTACGAGATCGAGGTCTCGAAGTTGGTAAATGGAATACCGACTGGGATGGTGAAGAAGTCGGCACCAACGCCGCCGTCAAGCAAGATCGAACCGATCAAGGCATTCGGCAACTCGTTGGCGAGAACTCGAAGTTCGAGCCGGTCAACATCCGCGCCCAAGTCGATCATCAGCATACTCTCGACGAGAGCGTTTTGCAGAACCACGGCATCGTCGCCGTCACCGCCGGTGATCATCAGCGAGTCAATCTCGATCTTGTTGCCACCGCCGCCCACGATCGACACTTCATCGTCGCCGTCCAGCAGGCTGAGCGACAAACCGGCAGCGTAAATCCTGGTCGTGCCGGTGGCCGAGTCGTTGATATTAAAGACATCGTCACCATCATCGCCGACGAAGCTGAAGGCCGGGCCTGATGCCACGCGCTTGCCAACCTTGCTATCGGCCACGAGCGATTGGCTACCCCAAGTCTGGCCAGCACCCGAGTTATTTGTCACGAAGACGCCATACTGTGCTTCGGAACGGTTCAACTCGAAAACGTCGAAACCGTTGCCATTGGCCACTGTGATCGGTCCGCCGTATCCGCCGGGAGCAGTGGCTGGTTTGGTATCCGTGCCGATCTTGCTGTCAACCACGATAACTTCGGAGTGGCCCTCGAAATTATCCACGTTCAACTCGCCGAGCACGTCTGCGGAATTGACCACGACAATATCAACCGTCGTAATCAGACCGGTGGGCAAGGCACCGCCGCCAGTTGGTGGTGGAACCACGATGGTCGGTGGCACGGGGTCACCGTTGCTGATGTTAATCGAACCGTAGACCGTGGGGCGATTGAGTGTGCCCGGCGGCAGAGGTGTCGTCGTGGCCGGGTCGTTCTTGCTCGTGATCGATGTGAAGCTGCTGCCTCCACCGTTACTGATATCGATGACGGGATCCGTCGTGACGGAAGGCGGACGAACGAAGAGCGCCGCTCCGACCGAGGTGTCCACGATGATGGTCGTATCATCGCCCGCCACATTCGAAATGGTCAGCGTTCCTTCCAACTCGCTCTTTTCAATGACCGTCTTGCTGTCACCATCGAACAGCCCTCCGATACCGTCGTTGTCGACCGTTGTGTTGCCGCGCACGATCGTGTCTTTGATCGTCAACTCGCTGGACGCACCATCGACGATCCGATCTACGGTTAAGTCGCCGCCGATATCGGCGTTACGAATGAAGTTTTCGTCGTCATCATCGTTCGAGATCAGCACGTCATCGGCAATTTCTGTGCGCGAACCGGCAGCGGTTCCCAATTCGAATGTGTCGTTACCGCCGCCCAAATCAACGAACAGGTCGTCAACAATCCCGTTCACGGTCAGCGACGAGAAACTTTGCGGCCCGCCGTCCAGCGTCAGCAACGTCCCGGTCTTGCCGGTGATGACTAATTGGCCCGTGACGGCTCCCGCACGGACCTCGACTTGATTGTTCGAGTTATCACCATCGAGCTTCAGATCTCCCGGCGGCGCAGCCGTGATGACATTGACGACACCGGCGAGCAGCCGACGCGTTTCGAGCGATTCGAGAAACAAGCGTCGGGATGGATTGTGGCGCGCCGACCGTTCGGCCTGGCGCTTACGTTTTCGATTCTTGGGACGGAACATATGCATCACCTCGATTGTGGAAACTGATAGTCACCCGTCCCTAGAAAACCCCAACTCGTGTCCCTCCGAGTTGGCACCCTTGACCCCGCGAATAGCATTATCGCGAACACACTTTGAAAGGGAACGACAGAACTAGTCGTATCGATTCCTTATAGTTGGCGGAATTGCAACGGTCAACACGCTGGCACCGTTTAATCGGGTGGAACGGACATTTGGTAAAATATTCCGGCACCTGAATTCGCGAGTACGTGTCAGCATCGCCAGCAAACTCAGCCGAACCGGTTCCGGTCGCCTAGTTAGCCCGGATTGTAATTGCGGTTTTAAGGATAGAAGGCACGAAGTATCGCGGCTATAGTCGAAGATGGCGTCAGCGGATCGATAGATGGTGGCACGATTGCGTGCGGGTAGTGTTGGGGAGGTAGCAGTAGCAGCAGTAGCAGTAGCAGTAGC
>CAUJKL010000771.1 GCA_963204995.1 Planctomycetota bacterium
GTCGCAGCGCGAGGAGTGACCTCGCCCGCTCGGCCCTTGTTTCTTCCTTGACGCACCGTTGAAGTTCTTCGATGAGCGATTCATGTTCAATCGTGACGTGACCATCGGTGTCTGCTACGCCTCGCAACAATTCGTAGATCACGTCACCGAAATCTCGAATTTTGCTTTGGTCGAGTGACACACTTGTAAACTGACTTCGCTTCCCACGAGCTCGACAGATATGGTCCGCGTAACTGCATGTCGCAGCTAGGTTGGGCTCAGTAATTCCGGTATCCTGATCACCGCGATAATAGGGCCGACTGGGTTCGTGGTCATCCATTCGATTGTTCCGAGGCGATCTAGGAAATAACATGCACCCAGCTATTGTACCCGGGAGACTCGACTCGAACCACAGACCGCATGGACTCTACGTCTGCTGTCGCATGTAGTTATGGATCGCGTTGTTGAGTCCTTCCACGAGCAAACTCAGCCGGTTCAGTGTTCGATCGGCTTGATCAAAGGCTGCGTCCTTACCCATCTGTTCTAATTCGATGGCCAAGTCGCGGGCTTCGTCGTGGTTGTAGCTGCTAACCAGACTCTTCAGGCGATGAGCGGCGATTTCGAGTTGCCTTGCACTTTGTGTCGTGAGCGCTTCGCGCATGCGTTTGAGCAGTTCCGGTGCGTCGTTCAACACATAGCTCATGTGGTTATAGAGCAGATCGGTTTCGCCTCCCATCCGGTCCAGGGCTGCCGCAAAGTCGAAGTTGGCTTTCCGCAACGCGGTCGGCCGAGAGGACGCTTCGTCTTCCGTGCCTTCGCTGACGCCGCCGATCCTCTCGACCAACGCGACCAGCTCACGAGCATGCAGCGGCTTGGCCAGGTAGGCATCCATGCCAGCCGCCAGACACTTTTCGCGATCACCCGCCAGCGCGTGAGCCGTGAGCGCGATGATCGGTATTCGTCCGCCGGCCTTGCGTTCCAACTGGCGGATCTGACGCGTTGCGGTCAGCCCATCCATGCTCGGCATTTGCACATCCATCAGAATCAAGTCAAACGCATCTCGCTCGAAAGCCTCGATCGCCTTGTCTCCATCGGCAACGGCGCAGCAATCATGGCCGCGACGTCGCAGAATCTCGACCGCCAGATCGCGATTCGGTTCATGGTCGTCAGCAACAAGAATGCGCAACGACTTCGATGGCGGAGCGGTCTGCGCGAGCAGACGCGGCTGCTGGTCTATCGAATCGACAGGTTCAGCAGTCGCGTGTGTTGTCTCGCCGCCCACTGCCTTCAGTAACGCTTCGACTAGCCCGCTGACGGAGACCGGCTTGACGAGATAGCCCGCGATCCCCAAGTCGCGACAACGAGCGGCTGAGTTGGGGCGATCGACTGACGACAGCATCATCACGGTATCGGCGCGAAGGTTGTCACGTTCGTGCATGGCTGCGGCGAGTTGAAAGCCGTCGATCTTCGGCATCATCGCGTCGAGCAACACGATGTCGAATCGTTCGTCGCTCTCCGCCGCTGATTCCAGCTTGCGAACGGCGGAATCAGCGCTATCGGCTTGCGTTGTCACGATGCCCAAATGTTTGAGGATCTCGTCGAGGATGCGGCGGTTCGTCGCGTTGTCGTCAACGATCAGAGCCCGCTTGCCCTGCAGATCAGAGACATCGACGGCCGCTCTTGGTGGAGGTTGCTGTCCCAGTTTCAGGCGTACAGTGAAGTGGAACGTGCTCCCTTGCCCTTCTTTGCTGCGCACCCAGATGCGGCCGTTCATTAACTTCAACAACTGCGACGTGATCGTGAGGCCCAAGCCGGTGCCGCCGAACTTACGCGCCATCGAGGAGTCGACTTGGGTAAACGACTCGAAGATCTGCTCCAACCGATGCGTCGGAATGCCGATTCCCGTATCGCGAACCGAGAAGTGCAAACCAACTTCGTCCGCGCCGCTCCACTGCTCCTCGACTTCAACCACGACTTCGCCACGTTCGGTGAACTTGATGGCGTTTCCCACGAGGTTAAACAGCACCTGCCGCAAGCGGATCGGATCGCCCCGCATCCACTGTGGCATGTCCATCGGCATATGAACCGCCAACTCCAGCCGCTTCTCATGCGCTCGCACCGCCAACGCTCGCAAGGTTTCGCGAACAACTTCCGCCAGATTGAAATCAGTTTCCTCAATCTCCATCTTGCCGGCTTCGATCTTCGAGAGATCAAGAATGTCGTTCAGAAGCTGAAGCAACGTATCGGCCGACGAATGGACCGTGCTGAGATACTCCTGCTGGTCGTGCGTCAGCTCCGTTGTCAGACACAACTCGGTCATGCCCAGGATCGCATTGAGCGGCGTGCGGATCTCGTGGCTCATGTTGGCCAGAAACTCGCTCTTCGCGCGGCTGCTGTCTTCGGCCGACTGTTTCGCCGACAGCAACGCCTCTTCGGTTTGACGATGGCGAGTAATATCATGTTCCAAGGCGATCCAACGCGACAACTTGCCATCTTCATCGTTCACCGGGACGAGCCGGCACTCGACCCAACAAGTCCTGCCGTCACGATGGTACTGCAGCAAGTCTTGCGTCAGTTCATGGCCGTTTTGCAATGCCTGATGGAACTCGCGCACCGAGTCGCTACTAGTGCTCGGTCCGAACAGCAACTCGTCCAATCGTTTGCCGGAGATATCACTCTGCGTATAGCCGCTGAGCGAAGTAAACGCATCGTTTACCCAGTGAATCATTCCCTCTGCATCCATGATCAGAATGGCATTGCTGGCGCGGCTGACAACGACCGACAAGGTCTCCAGATCGTCGCGGTCTGCATCGGACGCTGCGATGGCCGCCGGGGTTTGCTGATGGGCGCGAGCATAGCCAAGTTCCGATGCCAACTGCTTGCCACGTTGCTGGGCCAGGATGACCGCCTCTTCGAGCGAACCGCATTCAAGCAGCTCCGCCCAATGGGCGGATTCACTTGGCGACGGCAAACGGGTCTCGTTCGGGAGGTATTGTCGAAGGGTAACGCGTCGCGCCGGCGAAATCCAATCGTCGATCTCGAATCCAGTCAGCCGGCTACCCAACAACTCAAGCTTCGCACGCGTCGCGTCCGAGTCGACCGAAGGCGTTACCTCGTTGTCTGTGTCTGTGGATATAGCACCCACCGTCACTTCAACGACGCGACTCCCTGCGGTGTCTGCGAGGGCCAATCGCACGACCCCGCTTAAGCCATCTTTCGCAAGTACTCGAACGACATCCCCGACAACCTTTCCGAATGTGGCTCTAGGCCGACTAGGCATTCCCGCCAACGCCGCCAGAAGTCTCGCCCGTCTCGCCATGTGCGTGCCGTCGCTCGGTTTGGAGATCGCGAACTCAGCGATCGTCATCGCCGTAGCAAATGGTTCTGGCAAACGAAGTCGAAACGCGGGCTTGGACATGGGCTAAAGGTTGTAAACAGTGATGCGTCGGTTCTGGTAACCCGATGCGTAAGCGAGGGACACGGACGTCCACATGTCCTCAGCGATCGCTCGCTAACGCGTTTTGAAGTTGCGCACTGTTAAGTGCCGGAGGCACGACACAACCACTGCCGGTGGCGTGAGCCACCGGAACCAAGTAACCAAAGGACTGAAGGCCCAACGGGCCGACACAACGCGGCTGTGTCGGCCTTTCAGGCCTGCGTTCTCCATTCGCTTGGCAACCGGTGGTTTACACCACCGGCAAAGGTTGTACCGACCCTTCGGGCCTAAGACGCGCAACTTCAAAACTAACGCGTCGGGATACCACAGTTTTCGCAAACGCGTTGTTAGCGATTTTCGTGCCAAAGGCGATTGTTTGCCAGAGCGCGGCCGAGCCGTTTCGTGTTGGCATCGTTTTTGCGACTCTTGGCGGGCTGACCAACCAGTCTGCCAAAATGCCCGTCTCGCATGAGATCGATCATCCGAATACCAACGACCACGGGAAAAAGCGCATGCCTCGTATCCTTGTCGTCGACGACGAACCGGCGGACTTGAATTTGATCGCCCGCAGTCTGGAGAAGGCCGATCATGAGGTGGTTACCGCCGAGTCGGCGAAGGCGGGGCTAAAGCTGCTGCAAAGCAAATCTCCGGCGGTGGCGGTTCTGGATGTGATGCTGCCCGATGGCAACGGGCTCGACGTACTGAAGCGCATTCGGGAACTCGACGACCGCATTCCCGTTATCTTTGTCACCGCCAGCGGAGACAGTGCAACGGCGATCGAGGCGATGAAGTCTGGAGCGCTCGACTATCTGGTCAAGCCAATCGATGTGGTTGAGTTGCGGAAGGTCGTGCAACGCGCGCTGGAGATTCACGCCCTGACCGACAAACCGATCGCCATGAACGTCGATCGCGCCGCCGCCGATGCGCATTCGATCATCGGTCGCTGTCACGCGATGCAGGAAGTTTATAAGTCGATCGGCATCGTGGCAGGCCAGAGTGTGACGGTGTTGATCCGGGGCGAAAGCGGTACCGGAAAGGAGCTGGTGGCGCGAGCCTTGTACCAACATAGCGACCGAGTCCAAGGGCCGTTCCTGGCCGTAAACTGTGCCGCGATCCCCGAAGCGCTTTTGGAAAGCGAGCTGTTCGGGCACGAACGGGGTGCCTTCACCGGAGCCGATCGGAAACGCATCGGCAAGTTCGAGCAATGTGATGGCGGCACGTTGTTTCTCGATGAGATTGGCGACATGTCACCCGTCCTGCAAAGCAAATTACTCCGCGTTTTGCAGGAGAAGACGTTCGAGCGTGTGGGCGGCAACGAAACGATCAAAACCAGCGTGCGTGTCATTGCGGCCACGAATCGAAACCTGGAAAAGATGGTCTCCGAAGGCCAGTTCCGCGGCGACTTGTACTACCGGCTGAATGGTTTCACCATCCACCTGCCAGCTCTGCGAGAACGCAGTGGTGACCTGGAGTTGTTAGTGGACCACTTCCGTGCGCTGGCGAATCGAGACCTCGACAAAGAGGTTCGCACGGTGGCAGCCGATGCAATGGAATTGCTGCGGACGTACCACTGGCCAGGCAATATTCGAGAGCTGCAAAACGTCATTCGCCAAGGCGTTTTGAAGACGACCGGGCCGGTGTTAATGGCCGACTTCCTTCCCGATTCGATTCGGCACAAGGCCGATGAGGCTGTTTCGCCAGCCGCTCATGTGTCCAATGGCAGCCTCGATCGATTGATTGAAGAGCGGCTTGACGGACATTCGTCGCAGCTCTACGACGACATCATTAGCTACGCTGAAGAACGGCTCGTCTCGCGAGTGTTGTCGCGCACCAACGGCGACAAGACGGAAGCCGCGCGATTACTGGGCATCAATCCGGCCCTGATGCGATCGAATGCTGCACTGCAATTGCTCGACCTAAATCACCTAGACGGGGATACACACTCGACACCGCTCATTCGCCCCGGCATGACCATGGAAGAGATCGAGAAGGAAGCCATTCGGCGTGCTCTCGAACAATCCAACGGCTCCCGGAAAGACGCCGCTGAAATGCTCGGCATCAGCGTCCGCACCATGCAACGAAAGGTGAAGGACTACGAATTGGAATAGGAGTAAGTGGCGTAAGCTTCCAGCTTGCGATTTTTGAAGTTGCGCTATTTTGCGTTGCTCAGGGCCAAAGGCCCAGCAATTTACCTAGCCCAGCCTGAAGGAGACCGCTGATTTAATAGCGAACACGGATGTGGGGTAAGCTGCTAGTTTGCGATGCTTTCGCAAAGCGACTGCCCTGGTCTGGGTAAGTCGCTCCTGCGGTAACGTGGGAGACGAGG
>CAUJKL010000772.1 GCA_963204995.1 Planctomycetota bacterium
TGACCTGCTGCTAAAAGATCGCGGCATGCGAATTCGCGTGCGAGTCGCGAACGGCAAAGTCAACGAAGGCTATGCCATGGGCAGCTCCCGGCACCTTGAAGTACGAGGCGCAAAGCCGTTGCAAATCGCGAAAGTGGAGAAGGCCGAAGATCAGCTTCGCATTCTTGTGAATAACAGCACCAAGTTCGCTCGCGTTCACGTCTTCGCCACGCGATATCGGCCTGCTTTTTCGGCATTCGGAAAACTCGCCGGCGTCGTCGATCCAGAGCCGTATCAAGTTGATCCAGGCCGCATGACTTCGTTGTATGTCGCGGGCAGAAGCATCGGCGACGAGTATCAGTACATCATCGACCGCCGCTATGCGAAGAAGTATCCCGGGGTGCTCGTCGAGCGGCCGAGTGTGTTGTTGAATCCGTGGGCTGTCCGCAGCACGGAATCCGGTACACAAGACGCCGCCGCCGGCGATGACTTTGCGCCCGCTGCCGAACCGGCACCTTCGATGGCCCAGCGGGGCGGCGATGCGGCGCAAGCGGGGGTTCGACCCGGCGACTTCGCCAACCTCGATTTCCTTGGCGAAGCCTCTGTCGTCTTGGCGAACTTGCAGCCGGATGAACAGGGACTCGTTTTGATCCCGCTCGACAAACTCGGCGCACATCAAGATTTGCACGTTGTCGCCGTCGATCCGCTCAGCACGGTGTATCGGAACGTGTCGCTCGACGAAAAACCCATGAAGGTTGTCGATCAACGCTTGTTAGCCGGTCTCGATCCAAAAGGACACTTTACACAACAGAAGCGAGTCAGCGTCGTTGGTCAGGGCGAACAGTTCGTGTTGGCCGATATTACAACCTCGCGTTTTGAAGCCTACGACACGCTCGCGCGAGTCTATTCGTTGTACGCGACGCTGAGCAGCGATGCGCAACTCGCCGAGTTCAGCTTCATTCTCAACTGGCCAAGTCTGGACGCCGAGAAGAAGCAGACTCTCTATTCAAAATATGCTTGCCACGAATTGAACTTCTTCCTGTTGAAGAAAGATCCCAAGTTCTTCGAGCAAATCGTGCGGCCTTATCTGGCAAACAAACGCGACAAGACGCTGCTGGATAATTGGTTGTTGCAGTACGATCTTCAGGAATATCTGCATGCCTGGAACTACGCGCGGCTGAACGTCGCCGAACGGATCTTGCTGTCACAGCGAATCGACAACGATCGCGAGCACACAACGCGCGACATCCTCGATCAATTCTCGTTGCTCACTCCCGATACGAATCGGCTGAACCGCTTGTTTCTGACGGCCGTTAAGGGAAGGGCGTTGGAAGCGAGCGATCAGTGGGGCGTTGATGCGGCCAAAGTTGAGTTGTCCGCTTTGCCCGCAATCGAGGTAGAGCTATCGGATTCGATGGGAATGGGAGTACCTGGCAGCGTTGCCTACGGAGGTTTCGCAGGCGGCGGGGCGGTGGCCGCGGCCCCTGCACTACGGATGCAACACGGCGTCGGCCAGAACGGCCTCGGCGAGAATCGTGCCGCGGCGGTCGAGGCCGATCGCAAGCGGCGTATCGCCATGCAGAAATCAACAGTTGGCGAGAAGCAGAAGGCCGAAAGTGCGAACGCATACTTCGACAAGCGTCTTGCCCGTCAAAGCGGCAGCGTCCGCGCCCTCTACCAGCTGCTCGACAAGACACAGGAATGGGCTGAGAACAACTACTATCACCTGCCGATCGAACAACAGCTTGCCGGGCTCGTGTCGGTCAATTCCTTCTGGCGTGACTATGCCGAACACGATCCGCAACAGCCTTTCCGCTCGACTAACTTCGCGGACGCTTCGCGAAACTTTACCGAGATGATGCTGGCCCTGTCCGTGCTCGACTTGCCCTTCGAGGCTGCCGAGCACAAAACCGAATTCGCCGGCGGCAAGATGACGCTCACCGCTGGCAGCCCGATGATCGTCTTCCACGAAGAAATTCGCGAAGCCAGCGAAGTCGTGGAACAAACGCCGATCCTGGTCAGCCAGAACTTCTTCCGCTACGACGATCGCTATCGGATCGAGAACAACGAGCGATTGGACAAGTTCGTCACCGACGAGTTCCTGGTCCACACGGTCTACGGTTGCCAGGTCGTCTTGACCAATCCAACCTCCTCGCCGCAGAAGCTTGATGTTCTGCTGCAAGTCCCGCTGGGCTCGATTCCGGTGCTGAATGCCCACGAGACGCGCAGCGTTCAACTGGACCTTCAGCCTTACAACACGCAAACCATCGAGTATCACTTCTATTTTCCAGCGGCCGGTCGCTATCCGCACTATCCGGTTCACATCGCCAAGGCCGAGAAGCTGCTGGCCCATGCCGACGCGACGACGCTAACCGTGGTCGAGAAGCTCAGCCACATCGATCGCGAGTCGTGGCCTTACCTGTCGCAATACGGTTCCGCCGAAGACGTGTTGGACTATTTGTCGAAAAACAATCTTCACAACACGGACTTGGAAAAGATTGCCTTTCGCATGTCGAACAAGGCGTTCTTCCTGCAAGTCGTCGAGTTGCTCGAACGCCGCCATGCCTACAATCACACGTTGTGGTCGTACGGCATCAAGCACAACGTCGTGCCCGCCGTCAGCCAGTACCTGCAACATGCAGACGGCTTCGTCCAGCAGTGCGGTGCTGCGATCGACACGGCGCTGCTGCGGATCGATCCCATCGCGCGGCACGCGTATCAGCACTTGGATTACCAGCCGCTGGTCACTGCCCGCGCCCATCAACTCGGTCGCCAGCGTCAGATATTGAACGATCGCTTGCATCAGCAGTATCACCAGCTGCTGACGATTCTCAGCTGCCGTCGCGATCTCGCCCCAGACGAGCTGATG
>CAUJKL010000773.1 GCA_963204995.1 Planctomycetota bacterium
CCGTTCCAACAAGATTAAGCCGGAACCGGAGTGGGAAGACGAGGAAGAAGAGGTTACCGCCCGGAAGGAATGGGATGATGGATTTGAAGAGGACGAGGACGACGAAGAGGGAGACGAGGACAGCGACTGGGATGAACAGGAACACGAAGAATACGAAGCGGAGAGTGCATAAATGTTGTGGCTAACACGTACCCACCTCTTGCGGATCGCTGCCTTGCTTTCTGCGTTAGTTTGCCAATCGCTTCTCCCGGTGCCAGCCATGGCGGCCGAAGGATTTTCGGGCGCGAAGTCGGAGTGGAACGGTTTCGAGCGATTCGACTTCGAGGTGGATTCACGGCAGTGCATCGTAGTCACGCCGAAAGAAACCGCTGAGGGGAAGCCGTGGATTTGGCGAGCAAGATTCTTCGGCCACGAGCCGCAAGCCGATATTGCGTTGCTGAATCACGGCTTCCATTTGGTGTACTGCGACGTCGCCAATTTGTTTGGAAGTCCTTCGGCTGTCGCCCATTGGAATGCGTTCTACGGCTATCTGACGAAGGAGCATGGTTTCGCGCCGAAGGTGACGCTGGAGGGAATGAGCCGCGGTGGCTTGATCATTTACAACTGGGCGGCTGCGAATCCGGAGAAGGTGGCATGTATCTATGCCGATGCGCCCGTGTGTGACTTTAAGAGTTGGCCCGGCGGCAAGGGGAAAGGACCGAGGAGCGAAGCGTCCTGGCGCGACTGTCTGAAAGCGTACGGCTTCACCGAAGAGCAAGCGCTCGCCTATCAAAGCAACCCCGTCGACAATCTCCAACCGCTTGCCAAGGCGGGGATTCCGCTGCTGCATGTGGTCGGAGATGCCGACGATGTGGTGCCGGTTGCTGAAAACACGGACATCATCGTGAAGCGTTATCGCGAACTGGGCGGTTCGATCACGGTGATCAACAAACCCGGAGTCGGCCACCATCCACACTCGTTGAAGGATCCGACGCCGATTGTCGAGTTTGTGCTTGGTCACACACGCTGAGGATCTTAAACGCGGCCGCTGGCCAACGCAGCAGCGGGTGCAGTGACGCGACGGGTGCAACGGGTGCCACTGCTGGCTTGGCCAGCAGTGGCGCCTGTGCGTACTTCGCACTGCTGGGCGAGCCAGCAGTGGCACCCGCTCCCAACTCTTGGCCATCACACTCGCTAATCAGCCATCAGCTTGGCAACCTGCGGTTCGATCGATTCGGCCCAGATCGTGTAGCCCTTCTCGCTCAAGTGCAGCAGGTCGGGCATGATTTCTTTACTCAACGTGCCGTCGTCCTGTAAGAAGCACTTGCCGATGTCCAGGTAGAAGACGCGTTCGTTATCTGCCAGTTTTGAGACAATCGCGTTCGTCTTTTCGTTGACTTGTCGTTTCGTATCCTCAGGGGTTTCGCCGCGGGGGAAGATGCCAAGCACTAGGACCTTGGTAGTTGGTGCTTTGTTGTTGAGTTGATCAACAATCGCGGTGATGCCCTCGGCAATTTGTTCCGAGGTATTGGTGCCTGAGTTGTTCGTGCCGATCATGATCACGGCCAGCTTTGGTGAGATTCCCTCCAAATTACCGTTATTCAATCGCCAGATGACGTGCTGAGTGCGATCACCGCCGATGCCTAGATTAACGGCGTTGCGTTCGCCGTAAAACTTTTTCCACACAGCTTTGCCGCTTCCTTCCCAGCCTTGCGTGATCGAGTCGCCGATGAAAACAAGGTCGACGTTCCCTTCTTTTACGCGGGCATTCATCGCATCGTGACGCGTCATCCACTTCGCGTCGCGCGGAACGGGGGTGATAGCGTCGTGATCTGCGGCGAAGGCCGTGGTGGCCAACAATAAGGCCGCGAGGATTGTCCGTGTGAATGTTCGTGGGTCCATGTGCATCGAGAGTTCTCCAAGGTAGGGAGCCGTAAAGAAGAAAGGCGAGATTGATAACTGGCACAAAACGAGCCATCAAGTGGCTCCTATGTTACCTGCGACGACAGGTGAAAACGAGAGGCTTCCGCACCCAATCGCTCCAGTGCCCAGCATTTGCAGGGCCTTCTTCGTTACTGGAAGCACTGTCGGCGTGCGCGAATACCACAATGTCTGGAGCTGGCAGGCGAGGTAATACGGGCTAAGTGTTTGTTTTAGGCGGCGCGTGACACGTGTGCGGAATTTGATGAATTCGCGCGTTGCAACGGATCGAAGTACGAATGAGGTGGCGAACGTGCGGGGGGAAGGATTGGAGGGTTCCGCGAAGATGATGGCGTTCGGATGCCGAATGGGGCTGGTAGCACAGGTGCCGCAGGAAATTATTGGAAAGCGACGCGCGGTATGAACCGAACGCCGGGCACCAATCTGATCGTGCGGCGGAACTTCGGTGAGATTGGTTGGAGGGTATCGGGAATCCGTATGCCGACGGGCAACACAACGACCAGTTTACGGCATCATTCGATGCAATCGTGACTTTTTAGACGACATCAGAGGTCCTGTAGTTGACGACCATTGAATTGAACGACAGATGCAACTCAAAACAGCGTGTGAGTGTTGAATACTCGCTCGGTGTAATGTTCTCGAATTGGTAACGAGTTGGCTGATTCGTCCTCCATGGATCAAACCCGCCTGATGCAGAACTTCCGCACCTTGATCAGTTGCGCGATTGTGACGGTCCTCGGCTTTTGTCTGCCGTGCGGCGCCGATACCGTTGCACGCGTCGATCTTCGCACGGGCATACCGGAGCCCGTCGATTACTACGTGGTGATCTGTGCCCGAGAATCCGAGCCCTGGGGAACCGGCCATACGTTCGTCGTCTGGATTCAGCAGGACAAGGAAACGGGAGCGATTCATTCGCAGGGGTTCGGGTTCTATCCCGAGGTCGAAAAGGTGATTGTTCGTCTGTTCACCGGAGACGGAGCAGTACGAGATGAGTCGACGAAATCGGCTTCGGTCAAGCCGTGGCTGTTGACGCATCGGCTCATCGTCCAGGTCGATCGGCGCGACTTCGAGGCTGCCTTAGCCGGCAAGGAACGCTGGGTGGGATCGGGCGTAGACTATCACCTGTTGAATCGAAACTGTACCCACTTCGCCTATGACGTCATGAACGCCATTAAGCTGGGTGCCCCCCCGCCGACCCTTGGCGAGCGGCCAGCGGTGTACCTTGGCCGACTGATGGCACTCAACTTGGGGCGAAATCGAACCAGGCTCGTACGGCTCCCCGCGACGACCATCAATGAGCAGCGATAGCCAACATCGGTGATGCACCTTAAAGCACTTTGCACAGGTTCACCTTGCGTTCGCTGACGCCAACCGCTATTCACGGCGCGGTTATCTCAAAAACTAACCTACGCTGATCCGAATCGAGATGAATTCATCGCCTGCTAGCAAGCTGCGTTTAACATTAGTGTTCGCGTTGGGGCTGCAACTCGTCCTCGTGGCAGGTTGTGCCACGACTGCGAAAGACGCTCGCCCAATTAGCACAGTTCCTGAATTCAGGGATGCGCTGGCAATGCGGCGGAAAGCTGGGCCAACCGAAACGATTCAACTCGCGAGTTACACTGACGAAGCATTGAGTTCGTTCGATGATAAGTGGTCGAACTTATGGCACGGGAAACGCGTGGTTGACTGGGACGACTGGGCTCGCGCCAATCTGCGGGATGGCGATATCGTCTTTCTCCAATCGACAAGCAATTGGGTGTGGGGCTTCATCGAGTTGTCGCAATTTACGCAAGACGTCACGGACAGTCCGTTCACGCACGTAGCTCTGGCCGCACTGGAAGACGGCGACGTTGTTTTGTACGACATCGATACTCCTGGCCCCGGACGGACTTCGTTTGGCATGATGATGGCCAGTTCTAAAACCGCCGCTGTCGCGGTCAAACGCTTGCGTCCAGAATTCCAACCGTACGTTCCGGGAGCAATCGAGTACTGCCGACATGTTTACGCCAATCATCTCCCTTTCGACAAACAGCTGAAGCTTGACAACGATCGACTTTACTGTGCCGAGTTGATCGAAGTGGCGTTTCGCTCCAGCGGGCTGGAGCTTTCGCAGCCAACACGGTGGGACGCGCTGCCGGGACTCGACAAGCATCCGGTCGCCGTGAGAACAATAGCGTGGGCCAATGACATGCAGCCTTCAGAGTTTGTCGTCGTGCCCGGCAACGATCGGATTGGGATTTGGGCGAGCCCTGGCCTCGAACTTGTGCTGCCACTAACGGACGCGAAGAATCCGCCAGCAGGCAACGCGTCACGCGATCCGTAATCGCCCGAGCGCGAATTGCAAAGCGTCGATCAGTGCATCGACATCGGCAAGCGTGTTGTAGACGCCGAAACTCGCACGAACCGTCGCGCTCACACCGAGCAGATCGTGCAACGGCATCGTGCAATGATGTCCGTGCCGCACGAAGACGCCGCGACGATCGAGCAGTTGAGCCAGATCTTCGGGATGCGCTCCGTCGATCGTGAAGCTGAAGATCGCTCCCTTGTGTTCCAAACTCGGGCCGTAGATTTTCAGGCCGCGCAATTCGTTCAGGCGTTGATGAGCATAAGCCGCCAACTGCTGTTCGTGTGCATGCATTGCGTCAAAGCCAATTCCCGTCACGTAATCGATCGCCGTTCCGAGCGCGATGGCCTGTGCGATCGATCCGGTTCCTGCTTCAAACTTCGCCGGCGAGACTGCCCACGTCGAATGATCGCGATACACACGATCGATCATGTGGCCTCCAAACAACAAGGGATCAGTCTCCGCGAGTAATTCCTGCTTGCCG
>CAUJKL010000774.1 GCA_963204995.1 Planctomycetota bacterium
GCCGCTTTGGTATTTTTCGACTTGGCGCCAATTATTCGCTATCCAATGTAAGTTGCGGTGATGCTGAAAAAGTGCTTCGCACTGGAGAGCAAAGCGGTGACAAGTCACCGCAGTCCAAAAAAATGCAAAACTCGAACTTAGCTTTGGAGTGCGGCGACTTGTCGCCGCTTTGGTATTTTCCCCGTCGCTGGAGCTGGATGTCGCAAGCGGGCAGTGCGGAGACGAGCGATTACGGCGGAGGTGATCGTGGCTTGCGGGAGGACGAGTTGCTTCAGGTTCGTCAGGTTCGTCAGATCGTCCGCACAACCGTCCGTAATCGCCGTGCCAGACAATACAAGTTTCGTCAGTTTGCTTAGTATCAAGTCTTTGCCCACCATCTACGGACGTCCTTCGGCGTTTGCCAGACGATTCATCATCATCGGCGGTTCGAGATCCATGGCATATTTGATTAACAGGAAACGGTCGTGCAAATCGCTGCCACAAATGATAGTCTTTGACATGGGTCAGTCCTCGCAGTAGAAGTTGTTGAACAGAATTCTCTCTGTGAGTGTACTGCCCCTCGTTTTTTTGTCTGGTCCCTACATGGTGATCCCTTCGTGATGGCTACTATGGCCGAACCACTCTTACAAGTCGAAGATCTGGGCGTCGAATTTCGCACCGATGAAGGCATCGTGCGGGCCGTGAATGGAGTGTCGTTTGACCTAGCGCCGGGCGAAACGTTGGGCATCGTCGGCGAATCGGGGTCGGGCAAGTCGGTGACGAATTTGGCGTTACTGGGTTTGATTCCACAACCGCCGGGACGCATCAGTTCAGGCCGTGCCTTGTATCGTGGCGAAGACCTGCTGCATGCCAACTTACAACGCTTGTCGAAGATCCGAGGTCGGCACATCGCCATGATCTTTCAGGATCCAATGACCGCGTTAAATCCGTTCTTGACCGTCGAAGAACAACTGACCGAAGTCACCCGTTTGCATCTCGGACACACGCGTGACGAAGCAATCGCCCATGCCATTAAAATGCTGGAGCAGGTCGGAATTACCGGAGCCGAGAAGCGAGTCTTCGACTATCCGCATCAGTTTTCGGGTGGCATGCGGCAACGAGTCATGATTGCCATGGCGCTCTCGTGCAATCCGGACATTCTCATTGCCGACGAGCCGAGTACGGCGTTGGACGTGACGATCCAAGCTCAAATCCTCGACCTGATGAAACAGCTCCAAAGCGAGCACGGCACGGCCATCATCATGATCACCCATGACTTGGGCGTGGTGGCGAATATCTGCCACCGAGTGCTCGTCATGTACGCGGGTAAAATCGTCGAGCGTGCCGATATCGACTCGTTGTTCGCGAACCCACGGCATCCGTATACGATTGGGCTGCTGGATTCCGTTCCTCGTTGGGACACCGATCTTTCCAAGGAATTGAGGGTGATCCCAGGACAACCACCTGACCTCGCCAAGCTTCCGCCCGGCTGTTCGTTCTATCCAAGGTGTGCGTATCGAGAAGACGGTTGCAAGTTAAGCGTACCGCCGGCGTTTGCACGGCCCGGCGGAGGTGACTTCGCTTGTTTCGTTGATGTCGACAGCGTCATCACTGCCGAGGAGCGAACGTGAATTCTCCCCTGGTGGATCTCGCTATAAGCAACGACAAGGCGTCCGGAATCGCGTCACCGCTGCTCGACGTTCGCAACCTGTCCGTTCATTTTCCGTTTCGCCGCGGTGGATTGTTCAACGCTCAACACGGTTTCATTCGAGCGGTCGATGGCGTTTCGTTCCAAGTAACCGCCGGCGAGACGCTTGGCATTGTCGGCGAATCGGGCTGCGGCAAGTCGACTACGGCGCGTGCCATTGTAAAACTCGTGCGACCGACCGGAGGCGAAGTCTACCTCGAGGGACAGCGAATCGATCGGCTTAGCGATCGCGAAATGCTCCCGTATCGTCAACAGATCCAGATGATCTTCCAAGATCCATTCGCGTCGCTGAATCCGCGCATGACGATTGGGAACATCATCGCCGAGCCGATGCACATCTTCAACCTCTACGAACGATCGCAGAGGAAGTTAGAAGCGATGCGACTGATGGATCTCGTCGGACTCAACCCGCGATTCCTGAATCGCTATCCCCACGAGTTCTCGGGCGGACAACGCCAGCGGATTGGCATCGCGCGAGCACTGGCAGTCCAGCCGAAACTGATCATTTGCGACGAACCTGTTTCAGCACTCGATGTTTCGATCCAGGCACAGGTGATCAACCTGTTAATGGAGCTTCAGGAGAAGCTTGGTCTGGCATACGTTTTCATCGCACACGACCTAGCAATCGTTCGCCACATCGCACATCGTGTAGGCGTCATGTACCTGGGGCGGCTCGTCGAGACCGCCCCGAAGTCGGAACTGTATGCAAACCCGCGCCACCCATACACACAGGCATTGTTGTCAGCGGCTCCCATTCCCGATCCGGTGGCAGAACGTGAGCGTAAACGGATCGAACTGCAAGGCGAAGTTCCCTCGCCCGAAAAGGTCTATGTTGGCTGCTCTTTCGCGGATCGTTGTCCGATCGCCGATCCATCTTGTCGCGAAACACAACCGGCATTGATCGGCGGAAACCACAAAGTCGCCTGCTTTAAGGCAGAGTTGTAGTTGCATGCAGGCGGTTACGCATCAGGGTGGTCGGTCGACTCTTTCGTGAACGTCCTCGTCGAAGCAACCGAGACTCGGTTCATGCTATAGAATTCGATCACTTCTAAGATCGCCGCACGTTGTCCGTTCCATTGAATGTAGATACTTCGCAGCGCCGCGAGCGGACTTCGATCGTCTTCGGCAAACACGAGCAGCCCGCGCGGCTTGGCTTGGTAACTGGCAATCTGTGTCCAGGGAATCTGACGCGAGCGACCGAGCACGGTATAGATCAAACCTCGAGAACGAAACTCGAAGCTGACGGGAACCCACAACCGCCATGCGGCGATCGCCAACACCGAAAAACAGATACCTCCCATGATTCGGCTTTGCGCGATCAAACCCGCACCGGTCGCCATTAGCCCCAGCATCATCATCATGCCCCAGGCTCGAACTCCGCCGTCACGCAACGGCCAATTCACAACTCGCACGGATCGTGGAGTCGGTGTTGGCCGGTTCGCCGAAGCTTCTTTCGCACTGCTGCTCATCTCTCCATAGTAATTGCAGTTTGCTAATGGCGACATTCTCCGGTCGGGTTGGCCGGGCGAATAAGCGAGATTATGGATGGGCTAGGCAATTGACCGACCCGTTGGGCCGAAAACCGTTGCGTTTGCCACGAGGACTTGTCGAGTATAAACCTGAATTATTGATGAACCGATCCGGATTCGTCATAGCCTGGATTCGTAAAATGCGTTCCAGCTATCTCACCCGGAACATTGCGCAAATCAGCCGCGTGGCGATTTGCCAAGCGGCTGATGACTAATCCGAGTGAAGAGGCGATTTGCCCTGGGCTGATATGTTACCGCCCCGGTCGGGGCGATGGAGAAGTCAAGGCCGGAACAAGCGTGCAGGGCTCCGGCATCGGCTCACTGGCGGTCGAGGCCGCTGTGCATCGTCCGCTCACTCGTGGCAGCTAGGCCTTGCCGCGAGCCTTGGCGAGTGCTGGCCAGAAGTTTAGCCAGTTGGCTGATCCGGTTGTGGAGACGGGTTCTGCCGTGGAGTCGCCACCACCGCATAGTGCGTCGGCCAGTTCGAGAATCGCTTGCGTCAAGCCAGCACGCGGCGCACCGTCAACGAGTGGCACGCCGTTGTTGCGAACTTCCGCCATCACGCGATAGTCATTCGGAATCTGTTTGAAGATCTCTCGGCCAATCGTTTCCCGAGCCTTCTTCATGCTGATCTGGCCGTTCTCCAGGCCAACTCGATTGACGACCACGCGAATCTTCTCCTTTAAACCGTCCATCTCGTCCATCGACATCAACAAACGAACGACGTTTCGCAGACAGGGAAGATCCAATTGTGTCACGAGTAGCACGTGTTCTGCCGCTTGCATGGCCACCATGTCGAGCTCGTTGTAACCCTTCGAGAGATCGAAGATGAGATGCGAGAAGGTGGCCTTCAGCAGCCCGATCACTCGATGTAAATCGTCGGGCGTAACAAGCTTGGTATCCTGTAGCTGAATCGGTCGGGGGAGCAAGTACAATCCCGAAGAGTGCTTTGTCAGCGACCGCTTGAGCAAGTTGAAGTCCAGGCGAGCGATGTTTTGGGCCACGTCGACCAAGGTGTAATCGGGAATCGTATCGAGGAACACGTCGGCGTCGCCCAAGGCCAGATCCAAATCGATCAACGCTACAGAGTTCTCGGGCCGTTTGGCCAATGCACAGCCGATGTTCACGGCCAGACTGGTCGTTCCCACACCACCGGTGGCACCGGCGACTGCGAGGACCGTCGACGAACGGGACCGTCCGTCTCCGCCGGCTTGGCTCTGGCGACCGATGCGCTGAATGGCCGTGACCAGATCCTCCATCCGTACGGGCTGAGTCAGGAACTCTTTGGCACCCGCTCGCATCGCCTTCAGAATGATTTGTCCATCGGTCGAACCGCTGATGACAAGGATGCTGCACTCGGGAGATCGCTCTTTGAGATCTTGCATCAACACCAAAGCTTTGTCGGCATCGTGATCGATCGAGACGACACCGATATCCGGGTGCGTCTGGCCTACTACATCTGCGAAGAACTCGTATCGCGAGCACTCCGCTTCGAGCCACACCATGTCCATGCCCAAGAGCATGGATTTCAAGTTGTCTCGGCTATCATCGTTGGGATCGACAATCGCCAGTCGAAGTACGTTACTCATCGTTGTTTAACCGTTCTGAAACCAGGTTGTAAATCGGGGGTAACATCTCCAACGCTGTCTAGTGATTACTGTAGCACGTCATATCCAGTTGGGCCGATCAATCCAGGACCACCGCTGCCTGAACCGCCTGCGGTAGCGGGTGAGTTGGGAGTTTGATTGCCGCTGCCCGGCGTAATGCGATTCGGGACCGAAGCTGGTGTCGGCTGTTGCAAGCCGGGTGCTGTTTGGTACGCCGGGCCATAAGTCGCGGGTGCGTTGTAGGTCGCTGGACCCACGCCATCCGAGCAGCTCGAGCAACTGCCATCGGGACAGCATTTCGGCGTCTCGAGATACCCGCGGAAGTACAGTTCCGTATCGCTGGGCGCTCCGGTCAGCTGTCCGGGGCCGCAGGGTGGTACGTCATTGGCATCCAACGCGCCCACGAATTCCGGCGTGACGACAATCAACAGTTCGATCTCGTTGTTCTTTTCGCGAACTCGACGGAACGCGGCACCTGCCCATGGCAGATCAGATAGCCAGGGCAAGCCGGCATTCTCGGATTCGATTTGGGTCTGAATCAATCCCGCCAGTGCCAGCGTCTGGCCAGCCTGCATTTCGACGCCGGTGTCGACCCACCGCGTTCGGATACCTGGCACGGTGGTGCCGTTAAGCGACACGCTCCGCGAATAGTCGAGTTCGCTGACGGCGGGGCGCACTTCCAAACGTATGCGGCCGTTACCGAGAACGATCGGGACGAAATCAACGCGCGTGCCAAATTCGCGAAACTGAATCGAGGTCGTGCCCAAGCCTTGCGGAATCGGGATCGGGAATTCACCGCCCGAGTTAAAGCTCGCTGGGCGGCCACTGACCGTGACCAACGTCGGTTCGGCCAAGACCTTGACCAGGTTGTATTGCCGCAGCGCACTGATGAAACCAAAGAACGAGTTCGCGTTGTTGATGATTCCAAAAGCCATCGTTGCCCCCGGTCCGCTTGCAACGCCCCTCGCTGATAGTACACCCGTAGTATTGTTCACAGAAGTTCCGGTCAAACTTCCCGTTGCTAGCCCGCTTACACTTTGCAGGATGCTGTCATCGGCATTGAAGTTGGCCCAGTCGAAGCCGAGCTGACGAAGCTTGGTGCGCGAGACTTCCATCAACTTGACGTGCAGCAGAACCTGTTGAACGCCACCGATCGCGATGTTGTTGATGACGCTCGGATAGTAGTCTTCGGCCATGAGTACGATGCGGCTGACCATCTCGGCTCGTGGCACGTAACCTGAGATGACGACACTGCTGGCCAGCGGCCTCACACGAAGCGTCGCCTCCGGGAACTCCGTCATGAGCAAGTTCTCCAGCTCGCGGGCGTCGCCATAGACCAGCACGTCGATCGTGTGTTCGCCTTGGTTCTCGTCCCACACGGTCAGTGTCGTGAAACCGGCCTTCAAGGCCGACAGTTGGACCTGGTTCGGCGAGATGGGTTGAGCGCGCACGACGCCTTGGTTCTCGACGAGCAACTGCGGCACCTTATGCTCCGTCGTAAGAATGCGGCTCGTGTTGACGATCATCTCAAGCCGCTCAACGGGGCCACTCACGTTAAAGTGAACGGGTTGCCGTCCGAGTGCCTGAGCATTGGCGGATGTGGCCGATCCGGCGCAAATCGCGAACGAAACAACTGCCCCCAGAACCGTTATCGCGGCTGCACATGATTTCAACATTGCTATAGCTTCCTTGCGTTTAGCGCGTAAGTACCGTCCTTGGCACCGCGTTTATTGCGGGTTGATTGGTATGTCTTTTGCCGTCTCAGTATTTGTCACGGGCGGCTCGTCACTGACCGGCGCGTCGCTGCTTGGTGGCGAAGTCGGCGGGGTTGGGCGAAGGCGCGGTTGTGGTCGCGACGACGGGACCGGAGTCGATGCCGAGGCAGCCTCGTGACCCAAGCCAACTGGCGTGGTGCCTGTCTCGATGGGCAACTCATTTTCGTCACTCCAGAGAAATTCGCGAGTGCCGGTTGTCCCTCGAATTATCATCTTCCACTTCGGCGCGATCTCCACTGGTTCTGCAGACTCTTCGACTTGTTCGATGACTGGTGGCTGCGACACCGTCGCGTTGCTCAGCCAATTCGAGAATTGGTCTGCCTGTCCGATGACTCGATCGTTGGCCGTTTCACTATCGCTACCCAATAACGACTTGACCGTTTCACCTTCCACGTCGAGATCTTCCACATCGTCATCAGGACGTCGCAGCGTCAGGAACATTCGTCCGAGCTCGGAAGCGAGCATCGCAGATTCGGCTTGACGCGGCTTGAGCAACAGCGAGACGGTACTCAACGCACGAGCACGACCGTCTTCATCGACGCTCCGCTCCGTCGCTCCGTCCACACTAAACACGTTAACATCCTTCAGGATAGTGCGTGTGCCGGTCTCGGGAACTTCCGCGCTCTTTCGCAACAACACCAGCACATCGACACGGTCACCCGGTTGGATCAAGCCACCGCCGGCGTTCTCGACCGACGCTTTGATCGACACGACACGGAAACCTTTCGGGATCGTCTGTGTTGCGCTGCTGTTGTTCGATCCCATTAACTTGGCTTCCAGGATGGGTTCGCCTGCATACATTCGTGTTCGTGGAAACTTGCCGTCGACTTCCGTTAGTTCGTAGACCGCACCTTCGGGTACACGATCCTTAGGCCATTCTTCCAGCTTCACAGTTCGCGCATCGAGCTTTTCACCAATATTAATATCCACCATCGCGACCAAGATCTTGGCAGTCTCGATCTGGGCGACCGTGCCGCTGACATTCTCCATGTATTGGCTAACGCCAATCGACGCCGCCAGCCCACAACCAACGGCGATGACGAACAACACTAGTGACTTCGCTCGCATTAGGATTCCCTCTCTGTCTTTTGGTTGCTCATCTATTGAACGCTCTCGCGACGCATGACGGACGTCGCCGACATGTTCGCATTCCCCAGGAACATCGGTGCTGGCAACCAACTCACTCGGCTGAACGGTACCGTCAAACTGACGGTCACCGGATCACCGAACGCTGCGGCTGCAGGATCAGGTGCTACGGTGATCTCGCTGTTATTCACCGTAATGTTCCCGCTGGTGAGGTAGTTCTGCACGGTTGTCTTGACGTTCGCCGTTGTAGTGCCATCCAATACTGCACGCCGAGCGCCTTCGCGCGTTGCGTTCGTCAGCATCTGTTGGACCATCACCATGCGACCGTACTCGATCATCCCGAACAGGAGCAGAACAAAGATAGGAGCAACCACGGCAAACTCGACAGCTGCCGCTCCTCGTTGTTTTCGGAACGACCCACACACTTTGTACACGTTGAACCTGCCACGCCCTAAGGTCGTCGATTGCTTCTCAGTGTTCCGCAATTCGCCAGACTGGGCGTTTGTCCTATCTTTCGATTTGAAAAATCTCATACCAGCATTCCTGTCAGTGCGAAGTAGGCGATAGTGCCGATGGCAATTGGAATTCCGTAAGGCAAAAGCATCATCGAACTCTTGCGTTCCGCAGCGATTTCGGACAATCGCTCTGGATCACGAACGGTCACGATCTCACCCAGGATGGCCCAGAATTGATAGTAATGTTTTGTAAAGGCGCCTCGGGCCAGCACCATCAGCACCGCTAGCACCGCGCCGACGATGCCCGAGAGGCAGAAGGCATAGAAAGTCGTCGAGCCGTGAACCCAGGCACCGACGCCCATCAAGAGCTTGACATCGCCCGCTCCCATACCGCCAATCGAGTAGGCCGGCAGTAGCAGGGCTAGCCCCACGACGGTCCCAATTAAACTCCAGCCGAGACCGTGATACCAAGGCTCACCAGCCCAAGCATACGAGCCAATGCTGAATACCCATCCGCTGATGATCATCGGAAAGGTCAGCCAGTTGGGAACCTTCAATTGAATCCCATCGATAATCGCGGCCACGACCAAGACGATCGTGACAAACCAGACAGGCCAGTTCGTCACTACGCTGTCGGCCAGCGAACTTAGAAACTCCATGGTTGTGTCTCCTTTCCCTTGTGATCCAGTCGACTTCAGTTTGTCGACTCGCCGTCACTCAACGAGTTCACACTCGCAGTGTGAACAGATAACTTGCCACTGCTGTCATCGCAGTCGCAAAGCAACACACCAGTTCGATTGCCGCAGCCCAACTGTCTGCCGGTGGGAACGGGTACATGCTTTGACTCACTGTGACGAATGTATTTGTCGAAGTTGCTCCAAAATGAAACGCACTTCAAAGCAAAAATCCCCGCACGGCGTCGAAACACCGTGCGGGTGTTTTTACCGGATGTAGATCCGAGCGGCGAAGCACTAGCTGCCGCCGGCACCACCAACTTTGCTGGCGATGTTGTTGAACTGCGCAGATGCTTGCGTACCGACAGCTGTGATCGCAGTCAAACAAACAATGATGATCAAAGCGAGCATCACTGCGTACTCGACGGCTGTTGGGCCATCTTCCGACTTCAGAAAACGTGTTACCTTCGATGCGAAATTTTTCATCTTTCCCTCCCAAATGTGCTTCTGTTCCCGGTCGACTCAACCGAGCAAACGAAAACTCGTACAACCAACGATACGTTTCGAAACGTGAGCTTGCGGAAAAACGCGGAAGTAAATTTCGCGGATCGTCGCAGGTTCACATTTCACACAACTCGACTGACGGGCGTGCCTCGTCATCATCTCAGTCCTCGCGTCTCGGAGGGCGTACGAGTGAACTCGTGACGTCTTCCATCCATTCGGCAACCAGGCTGCCGCGACCGACACTTATCGTGCGCGGCCCTTGGCTTTGCGTCCCGGCCTTGCGACCGGTTTGCCATTTCGAGGATGTGAGGCTGCACGTCGACGGAGCGACGCGTTCCGAAAGGAATCATTTCGCTCCGAGAGAGACAACAGCAGGCTGTTGTTTCTCCACAATGAAACCTAGGTCACGATCCCGGTTAGTCAAATTGTGAGCTTTAGGAAATCTGAAGTTTCTTCAGAAGTAGGCCGGAACAAGCCCGCGTCGTTCCGGCATAAGGCGAATGTCATGCAGTTGCCGGAACTGCGCAAAGCCTTGGTCCGGCCTACGGGCTAGAGTCCGGTGGCTGGGGCTGAGTCCTCGAAGCCCCGGCAGGCATGCGTCCGAAGCAGCCGTGGCGTCGAAGACTCCGCCACAGCCACCAACATCACACTTAAATGGCCACACACGATAAAGACGCCGCTGTCAGGAACTGGATTACGCCAGTAGCCCGGTCACGACGCGACCGGAGACATCCGTCAAGCGAACGTCGCGTCCACGGAAGCGGTACGTCAGGCGTTCGTGATCGATGCCAAACTGATGGAGGATCGTGGCGTGCAGATCATGCACGTGAATTGGATTCT
>CAUJKL010000775.1 GCA_963204995.1 Planctomycetota bacterium
TCAGGTGTGACGTTGTATCTAATCCTAATTTTCGGTGTCGTTTCAGGATTCACTTTCTCCGGCCATTCCAACCGGCTCGTTGATCAGGTGAGCGTCTAGCTCGCGCAGCGTCAGCAGTATCGTAAGCGTCCGAGTTGGGCATCGGGTTTTTGAGCGGTGGGGCGAGGGCGGACGGAGGGGCTGACGATAAGATCGGTGGAGCTTGGCTCAGAACATCTCCAACTCGCCGTCGCCCGTTTGCTGCGCGTACTCGATGCCGTTGCAGAGATCATTCAGCTGGGCTTGCACGGCGAGTCCGCCTTCCTCGTGATTGATCGAACGGCAGAGATCGCCGATCAGCCGGTCCACTTCGTACTCGTCAAGTAACACCGTCTCGATCTGCTTGCTCGATGACACGGCCTGCAAAGCTGCTTTGATCTGATCGAATGGATAACCATAACGCAAGATCAATGCGCGCTCTTTGGGCGTTAGCTCGATGGCAATCGTGGGGTGGGCCAGACCAAGATCTCCTGTCGTGGGCGAGGGCTCCGCAGGTGACAGGATCGCAGATCGTTTTGGCGGTGCGGGACGATGACGCGTGAAACGCATCTGGGAGCGAAGGGCGAGTGAGGCTCGCGGCGGCCGCGAACACGGACTCACACAATGCGCGAGTTCCGCGATGGTGCGAACGGCTAGCTGGCGGTGGTCGGTTCCGCTGGCGACGGCTGAGCTTCGCGCTGGGCTTGCTCGGCAAGTTCATTTCGCAAGTAGCGGATCTGCTTGCTCTCGGCGACGGTGTCGCGTTCATCGCGGCGATCGTGACACACGGATGCCGAGTTGGCTTGCGCCCAATGGTCAGGCAACAACGCTTGCAGGTAGGCCGAGCCGGGCTCGAGCAAGTGCGGCTCGCGCTGTTGAGCGTGAGCCAGCTTCCGTAGCACGTCCTCGAAGTAGTCGTGTACCATCAGCCCATGACGATGTGCGCTGCTGGCGATGCTGAACAACTTCAAACGCCCCGGTGCCGCCTGCGGATGGCCCAGGAACGTCCAGTTGCGACGGCCAATCACAAAAGGCCGGATCGTCCGCTCCGACTGATTGTTGTCGATCGGCAAACGCGCGTCGGACAAGTAGCGTTGCAACGCGACCCAGTGATTGCGCATATAGGCCAGCGCCTTGCCCAACGGGCTCTTGGGCAACGTCACCTTCAAGGCGTCGCTGTCGATCCATTGGCGGAAGGCGTTCCAGATGGGAATCGCTTCCCGCCGCCGAAACTCCAGCAGATCCACGCCGTCGATCAACTGGCTGCGTGTCTCAACCGCGTAAAGCAGCTTGTAATATGCCAACGCCTTGGCCGCCTCCAACGGATGCGTCTTCTCCGCGGCAATGAACTCGCGCCGCGCATGCGAGTTGCAACCGGCATGCATGATCCGCCCGTCGCTACGTTGCTGTAAGCGCGCATTGGGACCGGCGGCGTCGCCGACAAAGACGCCGTGATACATTTCCAGATGCGAGTCGATCCAACAGTCCTCGTGAGTCAACGACCAGTGAAAGATGTCATACGGTGCCGCGCCGTCCAAGCCCGTGTAGAGCCAGACATAGCTGTTCACCGAACCGGGCGGCGGTCGCTCTCGCGACTTGCTGCTGGCTCGCTTCTGCAGCTTCGCGATGTCTTCGTCCTCCAAAGCGCCGCGCGTCAATAAACGAACGCGGGTATCGTCGCCGAGCAAGACCTCCTGTTGCAACAACAACCGCCACGCTTCCGCGAACAACGGCTCGATGACGATCACCGAGTAGTTGAACCAGTCGTTCAACGTCGAGCGGCTGGGGAAGTAGCCGGCTTGCGCGAACATGTCGTGTTGCCGATAGGTCGGTTGATGGAAGTTCAGCTTCATCGACAAGGCGGCGGCGATGACGCTGAAGTCATACTTCACGCCAGGCAGAATTCCCAGCGGCGCGGGAGGTGCAAAGACGCCTGCATCCGGTTCGCCGGGCCGCACGTAGAGGTGGCGATGGATCACCTCGATGTACGCATGAGGCCTTTCAAAACACATTCGCTCGAAGGGCTTCACGTCGAGCAGAGTCAAGCCCTGCTTCGCCTCCTCGTCGAGATCCAGCGTGATGTGACGCCGCTCGAGATGCTCGGGGAACTCCTCGCGGCCGCACTGTTCCAAGCGTTTCAGCTGACGCGCCTTGCGACGTTGTCCGGTCTTCAGGTCCGCGCCGCCTAAGATCATGCTCAAGGTCGTGGCATCGATCTCAATCGACAATCCATTTGCGGCATCCAGTGGACGTCGCGGAGGATTACGACGCGTGCGAGTTGGTTGGGGAAGCAACGAACAAGCTGGTGTGTTATCTGGCTTGCGTATCGCGGTTGGTCAAACAGCCGCTGGCCGTGTTGATCCAGAGCGGGAGCGCTGCGGGCAAGTCGTCGCTGATGGATGCGACGTTGGCCTTCATGCCGCCCGAACATCAAATCCGCTACTCGGCGATGACCGGCCAGTCGCTGTACTACATGGGCCAACGAGACCTTCAACATAAGATTCTGGCAGTCGCCGAAGAGGAGGGCGTGACGCAGGCCAGCTATGCGCTCAAGCTGCTGCAAAGTGACGGCGAACTGCGGATTGCGGCCACCGGCAAGCACTCGGGAACTGGCCGAAACCAGACGGAGAGCTACGTTGTCCAAGGCCCCGTGATGATGTTTCTCACCACGACCGCCGAGTCGCCGGACGAGGAACTCCAGAACCGCTGCCTGGCGTTGCACGTCAACGAGTCGCCCGATCAGACGGTCGCCATCCACCAGCGACAGCGAGCGGCGTACACACTCGGCGGCCACGTACTCGGCAGTGAGTGCGATCGCATCACGCGCATTCATCGAAACGCACAACGCCTACTTGAATCCTTGCCAGTCGTCATTCCCTGGGCGGAACAACTGACCTTCCGCCATGATCAGACCCGGATGCGGCGCGACCATGCGAAGTACTTGACACTCATCGCGGCGATCACGTTGCTGCATCAATACCAACGTGCGAGGAAGACGCGAACCATCGAAGGCGAGACCGCCGAGTACTTGGAAGCCACGCTCGACGACGCAGAGCTGGCCAATCGGCTGGCCGCCGAAGTGATGGGGCAAAGCCTCGACGCGTTGCTGCCTCAGACCCGTCAGTTGCTCGGTTCAATCGATGAACATGTTCGGTGTCGAGCACGCGACGAGCAAACCGATTGTTCGCTGATTCGCTTCACACAACGCGAACTCCGTGAAGCGTTTGGCTGGGGAGATTTTCAGTTGCGTCGCCACCTGTCTCGGCTCGTTGAACTGGAATACGTGCTTTCATATCGCACGGGCACCAAGAATCAGCGGCAGTATGCACTGCTGTACGACGGCCAAGGTCAGAACGGCGAAAGGCTCGTGCTGGGTTTGATGGATGTGGCCAGATTGCAGACGAACGACTTGACGCCACTTAATTCACAACCCGATCGTCCGGCGAGTCAAAACGATCGGACATCGCTGCCCGCTCGATCAGCCTCCGATGGACGTTCGAACACCGGAGTCGGCGGCGCAACCACCAGCACAAACAACCAGTTACGTTCAACGGACAGCAAACGAACCAGAAGTCCGGTCAAGCCGAAGTAAGAATCCGTGGACCGGTTCGTAATCGGTCCACCGGCAGGATGCCACCCTGTCCATCATGTTTCGCGGGCTCGTCGAGCCACTGTTTTCGTTCCCCCGCTCGGTTACTGCGCTACTGTTGCGCGCCGAGCCCAACCGAAGGAGAGTTTTATCGTGTCCACACAAGTCCCTACGCCTGAGATTCTGAAAGACCAGTTCCTGCTCTGGATGCGGATGCGCAATTGCAGCGATCGTACGCTGGAATCGTGGGCGTACCGCATCCGACGATTCAACGAGTGGTGTGCCGATCGCGGGATCGAATGCGTCACCCAAGTGACGTCCGATCTGCTGGCCGCCTATCGACGTTATTTATTCCACTACCGCAACGCGAAGACCAACGCGCCCCTCAAGTTCTCGACGCAGGCTTCGTACTTGATGTCGTTGCGTCGTTGGTTCGTGTGGCTGGCTGCAGAGAAGTTTATCGACATCAACGTCGCTTCCAAACTCGACCTTCCCAAGGAAGAACGCCGCTTGCCCACGGACGTACTTGCCGCCGACGAAGTGGAATCCTTGCTCAACGCCACCGATGTGACTACGCCGCTCGGTCTGCGCGACCGCGCGATGCTCGAAACGTTTTATTCGACAGCCATTCGTTGCGGCGAACTGACGCGTCTGCAAGTCTACGATTTGGAAGTCGACCGCGGCATCGCCAAGATCACGCAGGGCAAAGGCCGCAAAGATCGCGTCGTTCCGATTGGCAAGCGGGCTTGCTCGTGGATCGCGAAGTACCTCGCGGACGTCCGGCCTGCGTTCGTTGTCGAAACGAATGAAGCCACGCTATTCGTGTCGTGCCACGGCCGTCCCCTCGGCCGCAACAATGTCTCGGCCATCGTCAAGAGCTACGTGCGGGCGGCAGGCATCGACAAACGCGGCAGTTGTCATTTACTCCGCCACACCACGGCAACCTTGATGATGGAAAACGGAGCCGATTTACGTTCACTGCAAATGTTGCTCGGCCACGAGCGTCTCAACACGACGCAGATCTACACCCACGTCAGCATTCAGCGCTTGAAGGCTGTGCATGAGAAGACGCATCCGGCAAGCCCGCCGAAGGAGGACAACCGTAACGAATAACCGATTCGTTCCGACAGCCGGGCGGAGTTCGCTTCGCCCGGCTGGTTGCCGGAACACACGCCAGCGGTCGGCTTCGTATTCCCGCGAGCGTCACGAGGAGTTAGAATGGACGAACCGTTAAACCTGAGGAGTAAGAGTCGTATGAGCCAAGTATTGATTGAATTGGATCTCCCTCGTGATTGGAAGGAATTCAAATTACCGCCGGCACTCGACTCGCGGTTGCAATTGCTGTTGGATAAGCAGGACGAGACCGGCAAACTGTCGCGGCCGGAGCGTCAGGAAGCCAAGGCAATTGCGGAACTCGGGGATATGCTGTCATTGATGAAGCTGCGGGCTCGCAGGGCTGAGCGTCGCAGCCAAAAATGAGCAGCCACATTCCGGTTCACTTGGCACGCAAGGTTCGTGAACGTGCCAACGACTGTTGCGAGTACTGCCATCTGTCGCAAGAGTGGCAAGAAGCCACGTTTCATATCGATCACATCAAGCCAAAGGCAGCGGGCGGCAAGACGGCGCTGGACAATCTCGCCTTGGCATGCGTGACATGTTCGCTGCGGAAAGGGGCTCGCGTCGCCGCGCGGGAGCATCGTAGCGGCAAGCTTGTCAAGCTCTTCAATCCGCGACTCGACCAATGGGATGCGCATTTTCAACTCACATCGTCGTTTCGCCTGCGTGGCTTGACTCCGCGAGCCCGAGTCACCATAAAAGCCCTTGGAATGAACCGTGCTGCCGTTGTCGCTATCCGACGCGAACTGTCGGAACGTCAGGACTCCAGTTAGTTTGCCGGTTCGGACAGGCGTCTGGTCACCGCTCTTTGACAATTTAAGACGCGCACTCGATCGCTGCACTTCGCGAACACGATCAACCGTTCGAAAAAGTTGCGAGGGCCGTTTCCGACACTTTTGATTCGTGACGAAACGCAGCCTTTCCCGGCTTCAAACGCATTTCACGCCGGGCACGCTTGCCCGATCGTAGTGAAGCGCCAGGTTCTACGATCCCGCCACCGGCCGCTTCAATCGCCTCGATCCCTTCGCGGGCAACATGCAGCACCCGCAGTCGCTACATAAGTACCTGTATGTGCATGGCGATCCGGTCCAGGGAACCGATCCAAGTGGAGAGATCAGCCTGGCCGGCGGGCTCGCTACAATCGGTGTGATATCGATTGGACTTGCTACACTATTGCCAGCAGTGCGTGGCGGGTATTTGGCTGCGTCAAATATTGCGACGCAGCAGGGCAATGAGTCGATCTTTTCATTCGCCTTTTTAGGATCGTTAAAGTGGGCGGATATTGTGGATATCGCAAGCGGCTTCGGTGATGGAGCATCAGCCGGAGCGTACAATGCGCTCGATACGTTGACATTCCGACAGATCGGGCCACTTAACCGGTTCAGCACTGCACTTTGGGATGGTCAGGCGCTTAATAGCTCGTGGGTCGGAACGGCATCGAATACGCTTGCGTGGACCGGAACAACAGCATTGTATGCAGCTGCGGCTGTCTTTACGTGGAATGCTGCAGGCGGTGGAACGATGGACATTGCGATTTCCAAAGGGCCGTCTCCTTGGTTCATTCATGTTAGATATGGAGTTAGCGGGGCCTGGGAGCATGCTGTCCTGGGAACAGGACGATCTGGTTTGGGAGGAATGACGATAGTGACGGATATTTTTGCGGGAGCAGGCGGAACGCAGATCACTGGCATTCCAGTTTTGTTACCGCAGGCAGTCTTAACCGGAGCCGCCGCGTCTGAAACTGCGTGTAGTTGTGTCACTGCCGCCATTCGCGCGTTTCTCCGTGGATGGGGGATATAGAACGCCAATGGGACTTCCTAGTTTCAAATTGCCGAATGACGAAGTCGATGACTATCTATCGCATGTAGCATCAGCAGGGTTCACTCAACTCCAGTGTGACGACGTCGAACTGAATGGCGGCCTTCGCGGAAAAATACATCGCATAAAAAGCGCATCAGGTGACGTTGTTTTGTTCACTGTCCAACCTTTCAGCACCACAACGGACACGGTGGTTTGCAGCATACAGCTTGAAACGCCGAAATTTGTCCACTGGATTACAGGCTCTGCGTCAGTTCGTTCCATGCTCTCGATTGCCAAGGAGTTTACTGCGGCAGCAGAAGGTAAATCCGGACAACAATAAACCATGCTCGAGAACTCGCTGAATCGATGAATTGAAGCCGAACGAGAGAAGACGCACGTAACCGTCTTGAACAGGAAAGGTGTACGGAACTGATTCAAGAACTCGTTAGCCGCCGGACGTCGCTCTTTGACAACTTAACTTCCGCTCGCCATCGCACTGTCGATCGCTGAAACCCAAAACACGGTCAACCGTTCGACAAAGTTGCGTCCGCCGGCCTCCATCGCGCTCAAGTGCTGCCTTTCACCGAGTGAAACCACTTCACGTGAGCCATGTCCAAACGACCGTAGTGAAGCGCCAGGTTCTACGACGCGGCTACCGGTCGCTTCAACCGCCTCGATCCCTTCGCGGGCAACATGCAAGACCCGCAGTCGCTGCACAAGTATCTGTACGTGCATGGCGATCCAATTCAAGGAACGGACCCGACAGGGATGTTCTTCAGCGTCGGTGGAATGCTCGCGGCGATCGGAATAGGGCTTGGTAACTCGGCGCTAGAGTTAGTGACGGGCGGGTTGACGGTGACCGCATTGGAAACCGGGGGGAAGGCTGGATTTGCCGCGAGAGGAGCGGGGTTGCTGCTGATTTCAAAGGGTGACTTCGAAGACGGGTTTGTCCTATACAACCTCGGCAATCGAATCATAAAACTCACGTTCGATGTCATAGATTCAATCGACACGGCGTTCGGCATCGGATCACTGGCGACGATGGCAACCGTCGCAGCGGTAAAACTAGTCGACGAGTTACCCGATTTGGCACAAGGGGTTTTGAACTTTTCAAGTAATGTTTCTGCAAAGTTCAGAAATTGGCGGCGAATGAGGTCGGCGAGCCCAGGAGCACGCACGCATGGCAACGCTCATGGACATACAGTACGAGACATCAATCCGCAAGGTTATACGGACAACTGTGGTTCTTGCGTGATTGCAACTGACTCTACCCTCGCCGGCGCACCGGCTTCAGCCGTCAACACGGGACGGATGAAATGGGAGGCAATTGCAAAGCACTTTTCGAGCAAATGGAAGTCCAAGAATGTCCAGCAGGCCTCGGAGGAACTCTTAGATGGGGGCGCGGGATCGCGAGGAGTCATGGGCGGATTTTTCAAAAACGCTGATGGTGCGTGGGACGCCCATGTGTTCAACATTGTCAATCAAGGAGGTACGATTAGGATGCTTGATGGGCAGATCGGAAGAGCAGTGACCGACGCAGACTTGGAGCGTTACGTGGGGTTCATATTCCTTAGGACAAACTGATGGATAAGAAACGAATAGGCCCGGTCAATAAAATCGCGGAAATTGCGGCGATTGCGCCAAGAGATGAAGTTTACTATGTCGTTGCGTCAGAGGATCGGACGACTGAAGAACAATTCCTTCGTTCGTTGCAGGGCATTCTCGACGATGATGCCGCTGTGACAGTTTTCGTGATCGACATGATTGCGGGAGTGAAAAGTATCGGAGATGTCCAAGACGCCTCGGCACGTAGATTTGCAATGGCATTCCTTGGATGCATTCCCCTTTCTAGTTGTGAGGCACCTAAAGATATGGAACACATGGTGACTTTCGCGAAGACGATGAGGGATATGGCTCCGCCCGCATAGACGGCGAGGTGACAGAGTCAGCCCAGCGATTTTCACCGGCCCAAACCGGAAAAGGTGTACGGAGCCGATCTGACGAATGAACTCCCGCTGAAATCTGTTCTTTGACAATTCACATCACGTGCGTGCTCGCTCAGATTCGCGAACACGGAGAAAAAAAGGTGGCAGGAACCGTTTATTGACAGCGGAGACATCTTTGAGTAGTGTTTGGGCATGGGAAGACCGAAACGAGCAGCGGATGGTGAGTTGGTGTACCATGTGTTGAATCGTTCGAATGCCAAGATGCCGATCTTCGAAAAGGATGGCGACTACGAAGCGTTCGAGCGAGTTCTGGAAGAGGCGGTGG
>CAUJKL010000776.1 GCA_963204995.1 Planctomycetota bacterium
AATCCGGATGTCGCCGTAGTGACCTGAAACCCGCTCTCGGATAGTTTCTTGGAGAGTTCGCTGAGATAGGTCCGGCTGTCGTCAATCGCCAGCAGTCGCCCGCCGCGCAAGAATGCATCGCCACCGTCGACGTCCCGGTCGAGGGTTTCTACCGCCATCGACGTCTTGAGCAGCCCGGCAATCACGGCCAGCAGTTGCTCGTCGGTGCTTTCCTTGGACAGAAATTGATCGGCACCCGCATCCAACGCCGCGATGTGATCCCGTTCCTTCTGGCTGCCCGTCAGCACGAGAATGGGAATGACCTGCAGCGTGATGTCGCCTTTCAATCGGCGGCAGACTTCCAGCCCGGACTTGTCTCCCAAGTACTGGTCCAGCACCACAAGGTCGGGCGTCGCTTGAAGACAAATCTGAAACGCCTCTTCCGCGCTGGCCGCATGACGCACACTGTGCCCGGCTTGTTGCAGCAAGTGCTTATAGGTGGCTGCTTGAACGCGGCTGTCTTCGATAAGCAAGATTTCAGACATGATGCATTTGATTCTAGATTCACGAGGGGCGATTGGCGATGGCGGCTTGGGCCGCCTGAGTCAACGCCTTGGCAATCTCTTCCGGATCTAGTTCGTGGACGGCGGCACCGAGCTGCTTCGCGGCCTTGGGCATGCCCCAAATCATGCAGGACGCTTCACTTTGAATGATCGTCGTGCCGCCGGCTTGTTTCAGCGACAGCAAGCCCTGGGCACCGTCGTCGCCCATGCCGGTCAGTTGAATGCCGGCGGCTTGCCCACGCAGGTGTTTGGCCAGCGATTCGAACAGGGGATTTCCAGATGGGCAGTGAATTTCCGACTCGTTGCCGCGCGGCAATTCCAATCGCGAGGGGCTGCTGACCGTGATGTGCCGGCCACTGGGAGCGATCCAAATTCCTGCCGTTATCCGCTGTCCGCCAGCGGCGATATTCACCGATTGGCCCGTCGAAACGGTCAACCACCGTGCGAACCCATCCTCGAAGCCTCGCGAAATGTGCTGGACCAAGAGAATTGGAATCGGGAACGGTTTCGGAATCTCGGAAAAGATCTTCTGCAAAACGGGCGGTCCACCGGTTGAAGCGCAAATGCCAATCAGCGAGACCTTTCGAATTGCGAAACTGCGATGCGAGACCGGTTGCCGTGCCGGCTGGTCGTCTCGTGCGGAGCCGACGCCGCCGCTCCCGTTTCGACGCCGGACTTGAGCCTTCGCTGCGGCGATCAGTTCGCGGCGGAGTTCGGGGGCCATCTTTTTGAGGTGCAACAACACCGCGCCCTCGGGCTTCTCGATCACCGACACGGCTCCGGCGTCATAAGCTTTCATCGCCAAATCCACGTCGCGTTTCTTCAGCGTGGCACTCGCGATCACGATCGGGACCGGGCACAGTTTCATGATCTCGGCAGTCGCCGTAATGCCGTCCATATCGGGCATGTGAATGTCCATCAAGACAACATCCGGCGAGTGGGCTTGAACCTGAGCGATGGCCTCGTGCCCGTTGCGGGCTTCGGCCACCACCAGCAGTTCGGGATCATCCGCCAGCAGTCGACGAAAGATCTCGCGCTGCGTCACGGAGTCTTCGACGATTAAGACGCGGATCATGTTGGCTGGGTGTTTCCGTTCGAGTGTAAAGGAGATTAAATCTGGTCACGGGACAAAAGTCACGGCATCGCGATATTCCGTCTCGTCACCCACGTGAGCCACCAACATCAAGCATTCGAGCAGCTCCGAACGTAGGCTTCCAAGGCGAACGGTAAAGACTCCTGGTGAATGGCGGCCCGCTTGCAAGTGCGAGTCCAAATGCACGGGCATCGTATGTTTGTCTTCGGTAAGGACAATGCGGCCTTCGCGCTCGGCCCATTGTAAAATCGCGGAATCGGTGCTGCCTAAGGGCAAGTCGGCGGGGTCGCCGACGCGGATCGCGTCAATCACATACTCGCCGCCGCCATTATGCCTTTCGATCGCGTTCCACAAAGGGCCGCGCAAATGTTCATCGAGCAAAAAGGCGAGAGCCATTGGTCATTGTGCTCAGCTATCGGAAGTCGTTTCGGTTTTTTGTCGCGAGCCAAGCCGCTCGCGCAACAAGGCCAAATCGAGCTGACGGCCACCGGATTCGCGTTGACGATTCATTTCGGTCTGGCAGCCGGCCACGTACGCATCGACTTCGCTTCGGTTTTCCAAGTAAAACGCGATCACCTTGTGGATCAACGACAGCGGGAGCGTCGGGTATTGGCAAACGAGCATTTCCGGCGAGTAGCCTTCGTTGTAATAATGCACCACGTGGAACAACCCGACCCGGTTGCCCGTCAGCAGTATTTCACCATCGGGCGTCGTTGTCAGGAAATTAGGAAGGTTCATAAAGCGGCCCTGCGATCTTTCCGGTGATCGGCGTTCGATGCCGTCTATTCTATTGGCAATCGGCAATCACACAAACTGTTCCACGATCTCCAAAAGCCCCTGATCTTCGAACGTAGACTTCACAACATAGGCATCCGCGCCGGCGGCGAGTCCTTCGCGACGGTGTTCTTCCTTTTCCATGCCGGTCACCAGAATCACGGGCAACGCAAACTTCGACTTGATGCGTCTTGCCA
>CAUJKL010000777.1 GCA_963204995.1 Planctomycetota bacterium
TATTACTCGACATCGAGAAGCGTGATTGGTCGAAGCCGCTCCTATCGAAGCTCGAACTGGATGCCGATCTGTTTGCCAAGTGCTACGAATCGGAAGAGGTGACGGGGAAGTTGACGCCCGAGGCTGCAAAGTTGCTCGGACTCACGACGGACTGCGTCGTCGTGGGCGGTGCCGGCGATTGTGCCGCGAACGCGGTCGGGACCGGCGTCGTGAAGAGCGGGATTCTTTCCACTTCGATCGGCACTTCCGGCGTCATGTTCGTGCATAGCGATAAGGTCGAGATCGATCCGCAAGGGCGGCTGCACACGTTCTGCCATGCCGTGCGCGGCAAGTGGCACATGATGGGCGTCAGTCTGACCGCAGGCGGTGCGTTGCAGTGGTTCGTCGACCATCTGTGTGCCGAACTCGCTCGCGGCAAGACCGATCCGTACGAAGTTTTGACGCGTGAAGCGGCTGCCGTCGCGGCGGGAAGTGAAGGCTTGTTCTTCTTGCCGTATCTAGCTGGCGAACGAACGCCACACGCAGATCCACATGCGCGAGGTTGTTTCGTTGGCCTAACGTTAAAACACACGCGCGGTCATCTCGTACGGGCAATCATGGAAGGTGTTACGTACGCCATGCGAGACAGTCTGGCGATTATCGAAGAGATGGGAGTTCCCGTAAAGCAGATTCGCGCGTCGGGCGGCGGTGCCAAGAGTGCGTTGTGGCGGCAACTGCAAGCGGATCTGTTCGGCAAGAAAGTCGTCACACTCAAGGTCGAGCAGGGCCCAGCGTTCGGCGTGGCGTTGCTCGCCATGGTCGGCGCGGGCGAGTACAAGAACATCGAAGAAGCGTGCATGGCGACAATCGAGCTGGCGTCAGAAACGCCAGTCGACCGCAAGACACAGCGATCCTACGACAAAGGATTTCCGGTCTATCAGAGTTTGTATCAATCTCTGAAGGGCGACTTTAAGAAGATCAGTGCGTTGGACTAATCGTTTCCGTCAGAGATACCACACACAATGTCTGCATTGCACCTTCGCGACGACATGGTTGTGTTCAAGTCCGTTGGGATGGCGATCGCGGACGTTGCTATCGGCGGAAAGCTGTTTGAACTAGCCAGGCAGCATGGCGTCGGCACGACACTTCCAATCTGACGTGACGTTACCGTTGTGCGTCGAAAGCCGGAGTGCTCGGCGTTTGAAGCGGAACTTGATAGATCGCTCGGGGCTCGACGTTCTTTTCGACAGTCGCGTCGACACACGCATGACGCAACGCGGCATACGACAGAGGAAAGTTGATTACGTGACCAAAACGCCTAAACTCCCCGGAATCGGCGCGGTTCGCGATTATGATTCGGCGCGGGTCAAAGGTCCGATCGGCGACGAACGGAGCCAAGCTGTAAGCCGCCGCATCACGGCAGTCGATCACGACGCGATCGGTCTTCTCGATCGCATCCAGCGGAATCGACTCGACGTTTCCAAACGAACTGATCACAACTCGCGGCAGATCCAGATCGGCGGAGCAGACGCGGGCATAACGAATACGAGCATGCCTCTTGGCGGCCAACTGGCTTGTCGCTCGCCCCACCGTGCCGGCTTGTCGTTCGATGACTTGCGTGAGAATCACGTTCAATTTGTCCGCCGTAATTCGTTCTGCAGCATTCGGAAAGTTAATTCGATCGAACTCCTGCCAACTTCCTGTCGCCAGGTTTCCGATGGCAAGTGCCGAGTCGAGCAGTCGACCGCTGGGGTCGGATTCGGGCGAGTCGACGTGTAGAAGAGGGCTCCAAACCGAATCCGGTAAACCCCACAACTCCAACACGCGAGCCATCGCGCCTCCGGGGCTCAGCGGGAAAGACTGGGCCTCAAGAGTTTCGAGCGACTCTCGAGTTTCCTCACACCGACTCAACAACGTCTCGTACACCTGTGGATAGAGCGATGCCAGTACGACGCGGCCCAGGCCGTGCATCAGGGCAGCCAACACCAGTCCGCCGTCGTCTCGCAGCCCAGATTGCTTCGCGAGTAACTCGGCCGCCGAGGAAGCGGCAATGCTGCGTCGCCACAACAGATCGATATCCAACCACGGAACGACTCGTTGCGTCAGCGCCGTCTTCGCAGTGTGTGCCAAAGCCAATTCGCCAATCTTGCGGCGACCGACGCGAACGACTGCCTGCTCAAGCGATGTGATCCGCTCCATCGAGGCGTTGTAGGCATGGCTGTTGGCAATTCGCAGCAACTCGATTGCCAGAGACGACTCTTTGGCAATCGCCTTCTCGATGAACTTGGCATCAAAACGATCCTCGCGCGTGGCGTTAAAGACATCGAACGCGGTTGTCGAAAGCGGCAGCATGCCGGTCAAGTGTTGCAGCTTTATCTGCAGGTCTTCCGGTGATACGGTCTGCCCATCGTGAAACGACTCGTTCACCGTCGACGACTGCTGTGCATGATGGTGCGTTGGGCTCCATTGCTTTTGCCAGCGCGTTGCTAACACTTTTAGCTTGGCGGCCAGCAACGCATAATCGACCGGTTTAAAGATGACGTCCTCGACTCCCTCGTCGAACAGATGTTGTGCGAGTCGCGGTTCGCGGATGTCGGTTGCCACTACGATCAAAGGCCGAATCGGCCGTTGTAACATCTCGATTACCAAGTGGTACGGATGGCGGTCTGGCAAGTGTAATTCGGTGACCAGAAGTGCATACTCGTTGGCGAGCAGCAAACGTTCCGTATCCGCGTAGGTCGCGGCTTCGTCGCAATCGATTCCGAACGCCTCCAGCCGACGTCTGGCGAGTGTCCGAAAGATACTGGTTTCATCAACAAGAAGTGCTCTGGGATGTGGTGCGTTCATCGAGAGTTCTGCCACGTGTGGAAAATAGACAAAGGCAGTACAGGCGTCACCATCAAGTGCCAGGGCATCGGCACTGCGCCGATTGAATCAGCATCGAAAATCTACGTCACATTGAGGCAGAGTCAAATCAGTTGCCAACGAATTCATTAGCCGCTTGGCGATAGCCAGCGGTTCTCCTGGACTGCGAGAGAACCGCAGGCTATCGAGAGCGTCCCGCTTATATTTGCTTGGTTCTGGCACGTTTTACCAGTAAGTAGAGGGTCAGGCAATTCTGTGCCACCACCATCAAGCCGGTCTCTGCGGTTGACCTCGATAGACCTCGTCCGTGCAGCTCACTTCCACCGCGATGCCTTTTGCCGTCTCCATACCTCCGCTCGATGCGCATCTTGCGTTGACGATCGCTCGCAACTCCTGCTTCGCCTTCCATCTTCTCTTTTTGTGCATCCATCAGCGACTGGTCTTCCAAGCGACGAGCCGTGCGACGACGGAAACCCGGTGCCAGGCAACGAGCGGCAAGTTCGCAACTGGCACAGCGGCTTTCGTTCTGCTCAAACCGAAGCTCAATCACTTGTCGACCCTCGGCACGCGGGTCTTTGCTGCGGCTGACCTGACGCATCAAATGCCCGGCTGGGCAGCGGAGTGAACAGGACGATTCTTGCCAAGCAAACTCGTCAGCCGTAATTTGAACTTGGCCGCTATCCGTCTGGCGGCCTTTGGAACCCTTTCGCTCGGGCACTGGCGCGAACAGTTCCACGTCCATTTCGATACAGCCCTTTAGCTCCAGCAGCGAGCAGTAACCGCCGTCGGCAGGCACCTTTTTCAGAACCTCACCGATGATCAACTGAGTCTTCTGAATCAGGGGAATCAGCGTGCCGGTATCATTCTTCTTGCGGAACACGGCGTAGGCCAAAATCACGTCGCTATGGAAGTCGCACATGTACTGCACGTTATACGGCGGTCGAATGACCTTGAGCTTGTCCTTACCGATCACCGCGTCGACGTCAGCGGGGCTGATCTTGATGTCTTCCTCCCGGCGCCGGAGGCTACTGGGTAAATCGCGATTGAGTCTGATTTCATCACGGATTCGCGATTTCGTTGTGCGGAAATGTTCGAGTTGCTCTTGGCGTCCTGCGGGTGTTTTGGCGAGCCACGAAGGGATCCGTTGGGGCGGGCGATGGGACGCGATCTGACTCGGATCATCGAGCTGGGCGATCGCGCGTTTCATGAACGACCGCCGTTTGGAAACTTGCTTGAGGCGAAACATTTTGTGCCTCGAAGAATACCTTGCAGAATCAGCACCATCACAATGGCTAACAGGCGTTCGGGCCGGAAGGGATTCGAGCCGGTGCCACGGTAGGCCTCGTAGAGAGCTCGATGATCGGTCTGAGAAATGAGTTGCTCCACCGCCTGTACATGATCGTCATCTGCCAGTCGTTCTTGCAGCTTAACCAGTTCGAACGAATCGGGCTGAAGGGGGTCGTCACGAAAGCCGTTTTTTAAATCGTCGTACAAGGTGGTATCCTTACCGTGCTTCTTTGAGGGTGTCCATTCACAATCTCGTAGTCGTAGTGCGAAACGGCCCCCAAGGGAAGCCGTTTTGCTGCTAGCAATTGTACTGCCCTAAGCTGGACGCTCTCTATGGCGTGCGGTTCTCGCAGCGTTCGAGCGAACCGGGATTCAAAAAAGCTGACATACTAACGTTGCAAAAACGTCATGTAGGACGGGTCTCCAGGCCCGTCCGATCCAACGTCAATCAGAACCTAATTTCACGTCGGTAGAATCCACGAACTGTGATGTCTTCAAACGACGAGCAGACTGTGTTCATATCGAGGTGCGGACGGGCCTGGAGACCCGTCCTACGTCAACTCTTATGCAACTGTAGAGTCTATTTTTCTGAATAAGTAAAGTAAAATGTCCCCCGGCATCCTCAAAGCTCTTCTTTCGCCTAACTCGGCAACACGCCACCCCGACGGAGCAGAGTCGCCCTCGGCGTTTCGCCAGCGGTGGCGGCGTAACCGTTGTTATACGTTTGGTCCATCAGCACGGCGACGCCGACCAGTGGTGGACACAGGATGGAACGAGGCCTCACGAAGTGGCGGCAGATTCATTGACCCGCTGCCGGAACTTATTCATCAACGAGTCCTGACCCGTTAGATCCGCCCGTCGGGTTCGTGACGGCTGGCGTGTAGCGGCTTTTGCTGATCGCCAAACCCTCTTGAGGATCGACGTACCGCAGCACGTTGCACCAACCGTCGCCGCCAATCAAGCGACCCATCTTGCGAGTGAGTGACGGGAACTGATACGAGTCGCGGAACCACTCGAAGGCCGTCCCTCCGTCGATGTCGGACGGTGGCGCGAAGTCCGGGTCCATTGTCAGCACGGTAGCACTGGTACGCTCCCACGCATCCCAGAATTCCGTCCCGATGCGGACAGTGCCGAACGCGGCATTTGTCGGCCACGTTCCGCCGCTGAGCATGAACTGCTTCGTCGAGGCCGAGTAGGCGACGGTCCCCGTCGAGTAGCTGGCTTCCGTCGAGATGCCGCTGACACGCTGATAGTACGTCCACTCGTGATACTTCGGCAGATCGCGGTAGGCGTCGTGGACCGCGTCGAGCATCAGATCGTAGTTGCGGCCGTTGCGCTGCAACTCGCCCATCGAGATAAGCCGCTCGATGGCGTCCTGGAACGTCCATACCTCGGGACGTGCTGGGATCGATACTCGCTGGAAGGAAGACACGGCTGACCTCGTAAACAGTTGGGAGTCTGTTTACTCGATCCGCCTGGCGATGGGGTCTGCCTCAAAGATTAGCCTGTTGGCGCGGGGCGGTCAATCGGAATGACGACGTGACCGCGAAGGACTGGATGCCGCTTCCCGCCAAAAGAGATGTGGTTATCGTGGTTCGGCGAGATCACAGCAATGATCTTCGTCCCGCAATATTCGCAGG
>CAUJKL010000778.1 GCA_963204995.1 Planctomycetota bacterium
TGCCGCGCGATCTGGCGGAATAACTTGCGAATCGTCAAGAACCTGGCGCAGCGGCAGGGAGGTAGGTTTGTCGACGCGGCCGCCTTCTGCTTCCAAGGGAATCAATTGCAGACCGCCTTGTCGTTTCTCTGCTACATGCAGACGGAGTCCAACCGAGACAGATACTTGGGAATTAAGATCTATAACTTCGGCATTCCGGAAGAAGGAATCGAGAAGGCGCGATCATTTGCACGAGACTTGGCGAAAGGAAAGGGACCGTCATCGATGTGAGTTGCGAAGACTAATTGGACAGCGCCATGTTGTGCATAGACTAGCTCGCTTAAGTCGTTTTCAACCAATCGTTTAACGGCAAGCCGCAGGCGACTGCGCGTCCCGAAACACCGTCGCCTGCGGCTTGCCGTTAAACGATGTAATCATAAGACCTTACGAATGGAATCGACGCCGAATGTGGCGCTGTCCAACTAACAAATGCGTTCCCAGAGAAGAACGCCCACGGTTTCGTTGCCCGCCGCCAGGAACGGCGGCGTCTTTAAGGTGAGCCGATCGCCGACCAATTCATAGTAACGCAGATTCTTGTGTCCGTTCCAATTGGGAAACAGACTGCCTTCGATGACATACGTCAGCTCCTGCTTCTCTTGATCCACCTCGAACTTGGCCCAAAACGCGACGTAGCCCTGATACGCCGCCATCACTTCTTCACTCGTACCTCGCAAAATGTCACCGCTGGCGAACTGCGGTCGATCGACTCGCATCAGTTGCGCGGACAGATTGCCACAAGCATCAAATACTAAATTGCCGATGCAGTCTTCACCGAGCGGATAGTGAATCTCGCCAGTCGAGATACGCATCTCCGAGCTAATCAGTTTCCAGGTGCCAATGAAACGTTCGTCCATCCGTTTGTTCCTTCCACAGTCATGCTTTAGCGTTCAGATGATTCACGAGATCGTTCAGCGTCTTCAGGTCTTTCGCAATGTCCGTCGGCAATTCGACGTTGAAGTTCTGTTCAACTTCGAACAGCAGCGACATTCGGTCGTACGAGTCGAGCCCCTGATCGGCAAGTGGTTTGTCAGGGTCAAGCGACTCGCACTTGCCACGTGCAATCCCGGCATCTTTCATAACTTTGATGATGTCGTCAGTGGTAACCATACTTAAGCCCTTGTTAGCTTCATGAGGTTGTTGCCCCAGGAAAAACCGACGCCAAACCCGCTCAGCAAGATTGTATCCAGCGTTGCTTCATCGACATGCTTCTGGAACATCAACGGTATCGATGAAGACACCGTATTTCCATACTCGGCAGCCTCGAACGGTGCTTTGGCTGCCGGGATCTTCGATCGGTTGCGGACAAAGTCGACCAGATATCGTGCTCCTTGGTGCATCAAAAAGCAATCGATATCATTAATCTCCAGACGATTGCGTTCCAATAGCTCCGCGATACTTGGCGGAACCGATTGGGCAGCGTACTTAAAAACCGCAGCTCCATCCATTTCCAGTCGGTCGCGATAGAACAGGCAGCGATAGCTGTCCGGCAACGTACCGAAGTTCGAATCGAGCATTCGGTAGCCCGATCCGGAGCGAGTGATATAGGAAGCCGTCGCCGCATCACCGAACAACATCGCCACGTCCCGGTCATCACCATCGACCAAGTCCGAATACGGGTCGGAGGTGAACAGCAAGGCGTGATCGAGCTTCGCCGTTTCCATCACACCAATCACGATTGTCAGTGCGTGACAGTACCCCGCGCAGCCCTGCGACACATCAAACGTCATGCAGTGCTTTGCCAGTCCCAGTCGATTGTGAACAATCGCAGCCACATGCGGAACATTGACGTCCGGATGTTGCGTGACGACCATCGCCAGTTGGATCTCCTCCGGATTCAGTTCGGTCCTCGAGCACAAGTCCGAAAACGCTCGAATGCAAAGGTCGCTCCTGGTCTCTTCGGGCTCTTTCACGGCACGTGCCAGGACGCCGAGTTTGTTCTCCAAAAAATCGTCCGCAAAGCCAAACCGTTTTGCCTTCTCGGCGTTTGATTCACGCTTGTCAGGCAAGTACGTACCAATCGCATGGACTCTAGGCCATTTGTCGTCATTCATCCTCGTCACGCTCGGCATTCACGGCAAACACTGGAAAGTAGGTTGAAATCGCTCCGTTCACGTACGCGTCCATCATCTGCGGGATCTCATCCCAAGCCCATACATGCTCGTCGTGCGGCGGCATCCAATCATGCGTCTGGGCGAATTGAATCGCATCGAGCCCTTCTTGGCAGGTCGCAAAATGTGTGTGAACGTGAATGTGTCGGTTGATGCATTCGATCGCACGAGTCACAAGTGTTCGCATCCCACACTTCCAGCCGCATGTCGTGATGACACCTTGGCGAGCTAACGCCTTGAGCGTAATTCGGTGTACCGGAGTGCCGATGTTGTCGATGAAAATTGAGACACCTCGACCGTTGGTCTTTTCGGCGATCGCGCCCAGAACGCCTTGCTCGAAGTCAGCGTCACTAAACTGACTGCGGTCGATCGCGTCGATCCCGCTCGCCTTCAAGAGCGCCAGCCGCTCGGGCTGCGAGCAAACCATGATCGTTTGGCAACCGAAATGTTTGGCTAATGCGAGCTGGGCAAAACTTACGCCTCCCCCCCAGGCACAAACAACCACTTCCTTCGTCGGAATGCCTTTCATCTGCGACTGCCAACACTCGTACGCCACTCGCCAATTGCCCCAAGCGGTGACGTATCGCAAGGAAAACGCGGCCCATTGCTGCAACGAATACGTCGTGCCTGTCGGAATCGGGATCAACTGCTTCTCGTGCAGTTTCGTGGTCTTGGCAAAAACGCCCATCGTACCTGCCGCATCGTAACCCAAGGCCTTTACTGGGTAGCCGTAAGCATCCCACTCGCCAACTCCGAACACGAGGCAGGTATCGCCTTCTCGCACGTGTGTCACATCGGAACCGATCTTATCAACGCGAACTACACCTGCGTTTCCGAGCACGACCGTGTCTTCACCCCGTTCCGCACAGATGTCAATCGGATCGCGAGTGATGGCGTGCATCATATTGCCTTCGACGCACCCGTATATCGGCTTGGCCAACACTTCATTGGAAGTGATGTCGGGAAACGTATAGGTTTCCCTGATCAGTTCCGCCTGTTTGGGCCGACGCGCCGCCGATGGCAGAACCCAAGCTTCGGTTGAAACTGTCCCCATGACTCCCTCGGTTCCTTTCTTATCGCCACCTGGATGCCACGAAGCGTCGAACGACATCGGACATTGGAGCAGAATAAGACGCTGCGGACAACCTTGCCGTCAATTTGAATGTGCGTTCTGTTGGGGACCGGTGGCTGGGGCTGAGTCCGCGAAGCCCCGGCCTTGCACGCGTCGAAAGTCGCCGTGGCGTCGAAGACTCCGCCACAGCCACCCCACGCATGACCGCACCACGCTGTTAGGACACGATCGTCTATTTCAATGATGATTCGTTTGCGGTATGAATGAGATCGTGGTAAGTACAAGCGGACGCGATCTCGATTTCTCAAAGCGGGCCTATCTTCTCAACACCGTTTTGAAACATGCCTTCACCGAGCAACACGCCCACGCCCGAAGAACTCGTCCGTCTGATTGCGGAAGATCCGCTGTTGAGTTCCATCGATCGTTCGCACCTGGATGGATTGCAAGGTGAGTTGAGTTGGGTCGCCCTGGCGGAAGGCGAGACGCTATTTCAAGAAGGCGAATCAGTCGATGCGTTCTATTTCGTCACCAGCGGCTTGCTCGAAGTGACGAAGGATCAAGAAGATCTGGACGGGAATCCGGATAACGACCGACTGGTGCTGGCAGAGATTGGTCCTGGTTCCACGATTGGCGAAATGCAAATCTTGACTGGCGGAGTTCGCAGCGCGACGGTCAGTGCCGCGAAACCAAGCGGGCTGGTCAAGTTCCCGAAAGAAGCCTTCGACAGGTTTCTGGCTAAAGATGAAAACGTCGTCGATCAACTGGCCAAGACCATCATGCCGCGACTCTATCGCGATCAGATGGTCGATGTCCTGCCGAACCTCTTCGGCGAATTGGACGACAAGATGCTGCGCGACCTCGAAGACAAAATGACGTGGCGCAGCTTACGACGAGGCGATCTGTTGTGCTACCAAAGCGAGCCCTCGGATAGTTTCTACATCATCATTAGCGGTCGCATGCAAGTGTTGATTAAGGACGCGAGTGGGCAGTCTCGCAATGTGGGCGAGTTGTCTCAAGGCGAGTCGGTGGGTGAGATGGGGGTCGTCACCGGTGAGCCGCGCTCGGCAACGATTATCGCATCGCGCGATACAGAATTACTCGAATTCTCGCGCGAGGAGTTCGAGGACTTTACAAAGCGTTATCCCGAGATGATGCGACGTATGACGCGCATGCTGATCAATCGTTTGCAACGAGCCAATCGGCGCTCTCGCGTTAAGAACCTCAGTTCCAACATCCTG